>NZ_JAHGVE010000015.1 GCF_018835585.1 Pelorhabdus rhamnosifermentans | reverse complement strand
AATTCAAATCAGAAATTATTTTGGTTGGTTTCTTATAAAAGAAACCCGCACATCTGGCATTAATCATTACCATTGTTCAGTTTTCAGAGAGCATGTTGCCTTGCGACAGCTTTTATATGTTACCATATCGCAAGCGATGTTGTCAACATATTTTTTTTTGCTTCACAGCCGTAGCTGCAAAAGCGTTTGCCTGTCGTTTTGACGACTCATTCATTATATTACATTTATTCTACATTTGTCAACATTTTTTATTATCTGCCTATCATACTTTCTCATCGTTGCGATTATTGGATAAAACGTTCTCAGAATTCATGCCCATTCCGATAACAGGAAAATTCAATCGATATTTAATACAACAGATGCGAAGTCCCGCTGTAATACAAAAACAAAGAGACAGTGAAATATTGCTAGCCACATAAAACTGCGAATAATAAAAGGCCATCGCCCCTGCAATGGTCGTAATAGCATAAACCTCTTGTCGAAAAACATAAGGAATCTCTTTCACAAACACATCGCGCATCACACCTCCGCCAATACCCGTAATCACTGCAACTGTTGTGACTATAAATAATGTATTGAGGTTATGTTGAATGGCAAGATTCGCACTAGTAGCAGTAAAAGCGCCCAATCCAATGGCATCAAATATTTGAATAGTATCCTTAAATTTCTCTAACCAACGATAAGTAAAACATACCGCAATAGTTGTAACAGCGCTAATAATAAAAAAAGTAGGATCGCGAAACGTAAGAGGTGGTGTATTGCCTATAATCACATCTCGTAGTACACCACCCCCAACAGCTGTCGTCACAGCCAATACTAATATTCCAAAAACGTCCAATTTCTTTTGTATGCCAGTCAACGCTCCTGAAACTGCAAAAGCGATAATACCAATAACCTCAACAATATTCCATGCTGTCAAATTCTATTCTCTCCTGCCTGTATCATGAATTTTATCTTTTCTTACTCAATTTTTATTGTTTCACTACTCAATTTTTTTCTCGTTTTGTTCCTTAAATCCATGACACTGTCGTTGTTCAATATCGACAATATCAATTAAATAACAGATCTCTTCATCTGGAATGGTGATAGAAAACTGCTGTTCCAAACTGCGAATATTGGCTCTGATCACTGTATACTCTTCTGGGTGCTCCTTGATACAAGCCGCCGGCGTTGCATAGCTAATTTGCGCATCCGTCAACAAACGTTCAACCATACAACCTGCATGAATCATCATACGCATAAATCCAGAATGAGAAAAAGAAAATTCTAATTGCTCTTCAATTTGTCTCGTACAGGAAAGCAAGGTAACTAAGACCTTATTAGGATTAACAAAAGTAAGAAATTCATCAAGCGTAGAAGCCAAAACCACACGCATCACTTCCCAGTCTAAGCCACGGTCACTATAACGATCCGCAATATCACTGGCACCCAAATCACCACTTAATATTTTTCGCAAACTCGCGCCGGCACCGCCCTGCAGTAGCTCCTCTAAGGGAATATGCAACTTTCCCACAATGTTTGGATTGATACTTCCTACACTAGCCACAATGTTATAAGACTCTAGTACCGTAGTCAATCGATTCTTTAATTGATCTTTATTTCCAGCTTCAAGGGGAATCACGCGTACATGTTCTAACTGCCATTGATTTAAAAGTTCTTCAATTAAATCCTTAACTTTTATTGCTGCCCCCTGCCCAGAAAAACAAGTCGTAATAATGGCTTTATCTTTACTTCCTTCTATAGGAAGGCGATTTGTTTTTACTACTGTCGACGGAAATAAATTGCGAACATCCCAAACAGCTTGATAAACTTCTTCCAAGCCATTTTGTGCTATCACCGCCTTATGCACGGCATGTAGAACCATCAAGGTAGTTGCCATATCGATACTTTTGACAACAATCCCTGTACGACGTTGAATTTCTTGACCAATACTTAATAGTGATCCCATATCAACTAACAGCAACAATCCTTTTCCCTCATCGAGCTCCTTCGCCAGGGTAATCGCCTGCTCAACCACCGCATCAGCACTTGTCTCAAGTGTCATATCAATAGCTCGAGCATGATTTACGCCAAGCAATTGATTACAAAAATCGGCCATGCTACTCGCTGTTGAGCGGCCGTGTGTTAACACAATAACACTCACTTTGCTAGCCGTTTGATCAGGCTTTTTCTCAAAAGTAGCCAACATAAAAGCAATAAAACTTATTTCTTCATCAGGCACTCTTTCAATGATATTTTGACTAACAGCCTGGGCCAGTTCTTTCGCTGCCAAAAATTCTTGCGCATAAACTTGCTTAATTTTTTCAGAATTGGGATTAATAATAGGCATTCCTTTTTGCAAGCGTTCCAAAGCCGCCGCAATATGAATGGCAAGAGCATAATACAAGTGCGTGCCAAATGTTCGCTCCAGCTGTTGTTCAGCCTGATGAAAAGCCAAGTTATAGTCTGTAACAAATTTATCCTTCAAAATATTTTTTAAGTACTCCGGCTGTAAAAAACGTTCTTGAGGACTTAACTGACTAAAAAATGCATCAATATCCATTTCAATGCATTCAATCACTTCTTCTTGTGCAATGCCTTGTTTGCGCAAAAATTTCATTTTCTCGTCAATAGTATGGTAAATATCAAAAGATAGTACCGTTTCGCTTGGCATTGTTTCAGATGCCTGACTAGCATAAATAACTAAATCGCTGCCAAGTTGACTTAAAATTCGACTTACTTCCAGCCGACTGGAAGCATCGTGAAGCAACGACTGTTTCACCTTCGGTGGCAACATTTCATAACCGATTTTCACCCAATTACCCTGACTATGTAAAAAGGATTTGGCGCATACCAATTGAAGATCGTTACGTAACTGACCAATATTCCCATAGCAACGATAAAGCAAAAGTGCCCATAGTGCTTCCTGCGTCACACGAATATCAGTTTGAATATGTTCAGCCTCTTTCGCTAATAAAAATTGGATTAAAGCAAATCTCTCGCCAAGCGGTCGAGCCGCCAACTCCGGCAAATGGATAACAAGGGGAATTCTTCTCAAAAAAGTTTTGAGCAAAGCCGAGTCAGGTTCTTCCGTCGTCGCGGCAATAATACGAACAGTCACCTTACGCTGTTGCTCAACCTCGCCCATCCGCCGAAATTCACGGCGGTCAAGCAAATAAAAAAGCATTTCCTGCCCTTCTGGCGGCAGGCGATGTACCTCATCCAACAACAAAATTCCACCATTGGCTTTTTCCACCAGACCTGCTTTATCTTTATCAGCGCCAGTAAAAGCACCGCGCACATGACCGAATAATTGCGACATAAGAAGCTGTGGATTATTAGCATAGTCCGCACAATTAAAAACAACAAATCGTCCTTCTTCTCGAATCGTCTGTGTCGCTTGAGCAAAATGATACATGTACTCAGCAAATAATGTTTTACCAACTCCCGTCGGCCCAACAAGCAAAGTATCCAGTCCCTTAGGCGGATATAAAATAGCCGCTTTCGCTTGCTCCACAGCAACCTTTAAACTGCCCTGCGAACCAATAAGATGTTCAAAGACTTCATTTTTCTCGACCTTAGCCATGCCTTTCGTATCTGCTTTTTCTATTCGTCCATTGTCAACAGCTAAGCCTGTTGACACAATAAACTGAAGCAATTCATTATGATGCTTTATTGTTAAAGGAAAGCTATCTGAAACAACAGACATATTCTCTTCAACCCATGACCGAGCAATATAATACGTTGGTCGTCCACTAACTTTGATGACTAACCCCGCTCGATGGAGAGCATTGAGATCTCCGCTCGTATTACTGCGAGAAAAGCCTCCGGCTATAGCAATTTCTTCTGCCATAAACCCCACAGGTAAAGGCTGTTTGAGTAATTCCAGCGTCATTTTTTCAGTACAAAGTTCTTCTAAAACTTCTAACACCTTAAACTGCCGTTTCACTAAGCCCACCTCCTAAAGGAGACACAATAAAGCAATTTTTAGCATAATCGATCTATTTCGTAATTATTATAATACGTTAACAAAAGAAGCACAACAAACTATTTTTTCCCTTCCTACAAAAGAAAAAGTACTAATGAACAAGTAACCCAATTACTCGTTCATCAGTACTGATCTTTTGCTCACGAAACGTTCAATTCAAAGTAGCAAAAACCCAACTCATTTGGAAATCATGCCACTCAGTTGACAAAGATCCTCATTAAAATTTTTCTTCTTTGTAACAGCATCGTGAATATTCGTTGGTACAATCCTCCCTGCGTGCACACCATACATAACCTGCGTAACGCCCGCTGCCAAACCAAATACAGCACGTTCAGCCAAAGTACTGGCTAACATCCGATCAAATACCGTTGGCGCACCACCACGTTGAATATGTCCTAAAACAGATACACGCGTTTCTAATCCTGTTTTTGAAGCAATCGTATCGCCTATTTTTAAAGCACTGCCCACTCCTTCGGCAACAACAACAATACTATATTGTTTACCGGCATTTTTTGATGCTAACAACTGCTTACAAACACTGTCAAGATCAAAAGGTTCTTCTGGAATCAGAATACTCTCAGCCCCGCCAGCAAGTCCGGCAGTCAAGGCAATAGCGCCACAATGACGGCCCATAACTTCAATGACCATCACACGACCATGAGAGGAAGCCGTATCACGCAATTTATTAATGGCATCAACAGCCGTATTCACAGCTGTATCAAATCCAATAGTATAATCAGTACCGTAAATATCATTATCAATGGTCGCTGGCAATCCAACCACATTCATACCTAGTTCACCAAGCATAGCAGCACCTGTGAGCGAGCCATCACCACCTAAGACTAATACGCCTTCAATGCCCCGCCGTTTCAAGTTTTCAAAAGCGCGCTGACGACCTGCTGATGTTTTAAATTCTTCCGAGCGGGCTGTTCCTAAAAAGGTACCGCCCTTTTGAATAATATCGCCAACCGACCGGGAATCAAGGGGAATAAATTCATTAGCCGTCATGCCTGCATAGCCATTTTTAATTCCCCAAACTTCCATATTCAGGCTTAAGGCTACACGGACTGCTGCACGAATAGCTGCATTCATACCTGGGCAATCGCCGCCACTCGTCATAATCGCAATTTTCCTTACAGCATTTTTGAGAACGCTACTCTGATCTGTTGCGGCTTGATCTAACTTGTTAGCAATTTGGGCTAGATACTGGCGCACCTCGGAAACTTGCTTCAATTTAACAATATAGGCCGCCCATTCGCGAGCTTCGAGAACACTAAGATTTCTGATCTTATTCTTTACACTCGCCACAGAACGAGCACTCATGGACAATTCCGAAATACCCATTCCTACAAGAAGGGGCGTAGCTAAAGGATCCCCAGCCATTTCTCCACACATGCCGACCCATTTGCCGTTTTCTCCGGCTGCTTTTACTACTAACTGTATCAATCGCAAAACAGCTGGTTGAAAATAATCACTAAGGTAAGATACTTGATCATTCATGCGATCGGCAGCCAAAGTATATTGAACGAGATCATTCGTACCAATGCTAAAGAAATCCACTTCAGGCGCAAATAAATCAGCGTTTACTGCCGCCGCAGGCACTTCAACCATAATTCCCACCGGAACATCCGCTTGAAAGAGAATATTTTCTGCAGCTAATTCCTTTTTCGCCTCTTCAAGCATAGCCTTGGCAGTCATTAATTCTTCCAATGTAGCAATCATGGGAAACATAATGTGAAGATTTCCTACCACACTGGCCCGAAGCAATGCGCGCAACTGTGTTTTAAAAACATCTTTGCGAGCAAGGCACAGCCGAATTGCCCTTAGGCCGAGAGCCGGATTGGTTTCCGGCTTACCAGCCAAAAAGGGTAATTCTTTATCACCACCTGCATCCAAGGTTCGGATAACTATCTTTTTATCAGGCATGGCGGACAGTACGGCTTGATATGAATCAACTTGCTCTTCTTCCGTTGGAAGCGAATCTCGTTGTAAAAACAAGAACTCCGTACGAAACAAGCCTACTCCGTCAGCGCCGGCGTGGACTACTGTCACCATATCCTGAGGGGTGCCAATATTTGCGGCGACCTCAATGTTTTCGCCATCCCGCGTCACAGCAGGCAGCATTTTTAATTCTGCTAACCGAGCCTGAACCTGCTGTTCCTTGTCTAAACGCGCTTGATATTCTTTTAATAATTTCTCATCTGGATCAACAAGAACTATACCTGTATGACCGTCAATAATAACCTGACTTTGTTCAGATAAACACTTGATCGCCTCGCCAATACCCACAACAGCCGGTATACCCGCAGCTCTGGCAATAATCGAACTATGCGATGTTTTTCCTCCGGCAGCTGTCACAAATCCTTGAACGATCTTTAAATTCAGCGTGGCCGTATCAGAAGGCAATAAGTCCTCAGCAACAACAATGCCTGATACTTCTTTATTCATCGATTTACCTTGCAAAACCCGAATAAGTCGTTTACCTACATCTTTAACATCGGCCGCTCTTTCCCGAAGATATTCGTCTTCCAGTGCCTGAAGCATGGCTGATAGTTCCTTCGTAGCCTCTTCCACAGCTGCTTCTGCTGATAAATTCGCAGCAATTTTTTCATTAACTGCCGATTCAAGCATGGGGTCTTTCAACATAAGAACGTGCGAAGCAAATACCTTTGCTTCTTCTTCCCCAAAAGATTTTTTAGTTCGCTCTTCAAGGTCATTTAGCTGCTCCAGTGCCTGATTCTGAGCTTGAATAAATCGCTCTTGCTCTTCTTCCAATGTACCTTGTCGAACAGAAGAAATATCACAGTTCTCGTTATTAAGATGCGTAATGATTCCAATGGCAATTCCCGGCGACGCTCCAATCCCAATAATTTTCTTCACATTACTCACGCTTCCCCAAATTTTTGATTGGCAATTTCTTGTAAAGCCTTGGCTGCTTCCTGTTCATCTGCGCCTGCAATTTTTACCATAATTTCTTCACCACTGCGAACGCCTAAACTAATAACACCCAAGATACTTTTTCCACTAACAAATTTACCGTCTTTGCCAATCTGGATATCCGATTTAAATTTTGCAGCAGTTTGGACAAAAAGCGCCGCCGGACGCGCATGCAATCCACTTTTATTCAGAATCTTAATAGCTATTTCCATGATTATTTCCTCCTTGTATGACACACTAGTAAATACGATTTACGCTAAAATTCCAGTCCAGAACCCAAAGATTCCTAAAACAAACAGACCCAATAAAATAGTTAGTGGCGACATGTTTCTTTTTAGCAAATAAATACATAGGAATGTCAGCCCTAGCGGCAGAAGATTAGGAAGCAGTTGATTTAAAATATCTTGAACCGTCGTAGCCTTTTCCCCTACCTTGCTGACGACAAGAGGCACATTCATGTTCGTCCATTTGGCTACTAAGGCACCCATAACAAACAAACCAAGAATCGATGCTCCTTCAGTTAATTTTTTTAGTCCCCCACCCCCAACTTCCTGAATGAGACTTAAGCCTGCCCGATAGCCATAAATCAAACCATACCACCGAACGGCCAGTCTAACCAGATTGAACATAACAAAGAAAACAATGGGACCCAAAATACTGCCAGCCATAGCCAATCCGGCACCAAGTGCAGCCGTTACGGGACGAAGTGTTCCCCAAAAAATCGGATCACCCACACCAGCCAAGGGTCCCATCAAACCAACTTTAACAGCGTTAATGGAACTATCTTCAATTTCTGCCCCATTGGCTTTCTGTTCTTCCATAGCGAGATTAACACCTAAAACGGGTGCCGTCACAAAAGGCTGTGTATTATAAAATTCCAGATGGCGTTTTAACGCTTGCTTACGTTCTTCGCCGCTATATAACCTGACAATCGCTGGCAATATGCCAAAGCAATAACCTAGTGCTTGCATTCTTTCGTAATTCCAAGAACCCTGAAGAAAATTAGACCGTACAAATACCCAAAACAAGTCGCTCTTTGTTAATTTCTTTTCGCTCATGACATTTTCCTCCTATTCTTCTACTTGAGGATAGCTTATTTTTAGATAAATTAACGCAATACATACGCCGATAATACCTATACCAACCAGATTGACATTCAAAAAGGCGGCAATCACAAATCCAATGAAGAAAAACGGCATGAGATAATTTGCTTTCATCATATTAATAACCATGGCATAACCAACAACAACAATAAATCCACCGGCTACTTGCAGTCCCCCTGTAATGACAGGCGGAATACTCTGCAACAAACTTTTCACAACCGCTGCATCAGCGTAATAGGCAATTAAAAATGCCGGAATTGCCACCCGTAAGCCTTGTACACACAGTGCTGCTAAGTGGGAAAAATCAATGCCGCGAATATTGTCTTCTTCGGCATATTTATCAGCAAGATGTTGGAAAAACACGCAAATCGTTCTCACTAAAACCGTCAAAAGCTGACCGGCTGCTGCGAGTGGAATGGCCAGAGCGATAGCCACAGGCATGGAAAGCTGTGCGCCAATGACAAGAGCCGTTGATAGAATACTTGCAATGGCTGTATCTGGTGACTGAGCAGCCCCGATATTCATCCAGCCCAGAGCCATCATTTCAAGTGTGCCACCAATAATAATCCCAGTTGTCACATCTCCCATAACTAAACCAGTGAGCGTACAGGCAATAAGTGGACGATGGAATTGAAATTCATCTAATACACTTTCAATTCCAGCTAAAAACCCGACAAAAGCTACAAGCAAAGCAGTTGTCACCATTTTATTTCCCTCCCTTAAATTTTGGTCATCATATCAATCACACTATCACTCGGTACCACCTGAATTTGTAACGACACGCCCAGTTTACTCAGTTCTTTAAAAGCCGTAATATCTGCTTCGTCAACCGATACGGCCTTGGTAATTTGCTTCTTCCCCTGAGCAAAACTCATGCCACCGATATTGACAGTAGTAATTTCCACGCCACCTGATTTAACAGCCAAAACATCCGTAGGATTCGTAAAGAGGAGCATTAAATTTTGTCCGCTAAAAGAACCATCCGTAAGTTTTTTAATCCCATCTTTTACAGCAAGAACAGAAACTTTAATACCTGGCGGCGCTACCGTTTCGAGCAGCATTTTACGAATAGCATCTGCTGCTACTTTGTCACTAATAACAACAATCCGTTTCACAGTAACAGTTTTCGTCCAAGCCATCACCACTTGACCATGAATGAGACGGTCATCAATACGAACTAAATTAATTTTCACTTCGCATTCCTCCTTAAAATTTTTGATTACTCTTCGCTTTTGGTGAATACAAACTCACTTACACCAGACTGACCTGCATGAACCGCCATCTGCTTTAAAGTCGCAACATCCATGCTACGCGCGGGCAGTACTTCAAGCAGCATAGGCAAATTAACGCCTGTAACGACCTTGATTTTTGACTGTTTCAAGGCAAGCATAGCTGATGCGTTATAAGGACTCCCGCCAAGCAGATCTACAAGAATCAGAATCTCCTCTTCAGGCGCAAAAAGTTGTACGGCTTGGTTGATTTTTTCATGTAAATTCATGACATCTTGTCCAGCCTCAAAACCAATCGTTTTAATCCCTTCCTGTTTACCCATAATCATTTCTGCTGTTGCCACTAAAGCTTGCGCCAATTTGCCATGAGTTACTACTACAATCCCTGTCATTGTTTCTCTCCTTTCTGGCACCCTTCTGTCTTATATATTTGCACATAGCATGCCAAAAACTGTTGCGTAATAAAAAAAAAAAAGCCCCTTTAATTTCGCAGGCTTTTTAAAAAAATGTAAAAAAATCAGACAAATCATAAAACTATTAGTAAAGTGTCTTTATAGTGTTTTGTTTGTGTTTTAATTTTGTGGCAAAAACTTTCGCACCTGCTTACCTGTTAAATAATCACACTGCTTGCCTTGATAACTATCACTATCAATTAAAACCTGTTCAATTTCATCTCTGATCTTCCACCAGCTTGTCTGCCAATTACTAAACAAGGTATTCGTCTCCGGTGCCCGACCTAACAGCCGCTGCACAACAACCTTAGGATGCAAATAATTCAAAAATGTAACGACCCGCTGGATATACTCATCTTTACTAATCAGTGTAAACTCCCCTGCTTGATACCACTCGGCCATGACAGTATTTTTTACAATATAAAGAGCATGAAGCTTTACCTGGTCCATATGTAAGGCTGACATAAGTTTTGCATTTTCAATAACATCGCATTCATCATCCCAAGGCAGATTAAGAATTAAATGGGTACACACTTCAATTTTATATTCTTTAGCCATAAGCACCGCTTCAATATATTCAGCTAAGCTATGGCCGCGACGAATTTTTTCCAGCGTATGATAGTTGACTGTTTGCAAACCCAATTCCAAAAAAATATCTACGCCATAGAACTGTCGAATCTCTTGAAACAGAGCTAAGTAGTCAGGATGCACGCAATCAGGCCGCGTGGCAATAGCTAAACCAACAACATCATTACCATGGGCACGGCTATTTTCGCAGGCTTCCATAAGATAAACACGAAGTTTCTCTACAGGAAGATAGGTATTGCTGAAATTTTGAAAATAAGGAATGAATTTATTCACCTTATATTTCGGCGCAATATGTTCTCGATTCGCATCAAGCTGCATAGCTACCGTCATAGAGGCTGGCAAATTTTCATAACCTGCACCAATTTCGCCGCAAAAAACGCACCCTCCCGTACCACAAGTTCCATCGCGATTCGGACAAGTTACAGGGAGACTGACAGGTAATTTATATACCTTTTCACCATAGCGTTCTTTTAAATAGTCCGAATAAATTCGATAACGATTCATTTTTTTCCCTCACCCTGCCAAAAATCATAAATTGCAATCGGTACACAACGCGTCTCGGCCCCGCGATAATCAAACAGTAGGACTGTCTTGTCCTGTTTGAGACCTTGGCCACGAACATAGTCAGTCACAGCAATGTCGAATACTTCAATATGAAACTTTTTCTGGATTTCGCGCCATGTTCTAAACGAAAAATCCTTCACAGCCTTTTCCCCCTTATGATCATGCCAAAAAGCTGAAATTTCTTTGTCATAGCGTTTTCCATTCCAAGGTAAGAAATCAGGCCTGATTTTCCCGCTATCATGAATCAGTGCATCATATTTCATGAGTTGCCCCATCACATTCCTTTCATGCGGGTAATAACAATCGACATAATGGGTAAGTTCTTGATATAGCGCCTTCGTTGAATGAGCTACTTTATGTAACAATCGCTTCTCCCAAAACAAAGTAAATTGCTCATAAAAGGCAAAAGCGTCTGTACTTAGCTCGACAAGACGACGCAACGTTGCACAAAAACGGCCCTTATTATATAACTGCTCAAAAACATCTTCAATCAACTTGAGCTCACGGACATCGCTATAAGGAAGAAGTCCATTTTGAAGCACTTCATAAGGAGGTTGATCCATCCATACATAATCATGCTGCGCAGCAGATTCACGAATCCCTGACCCTTTCAGCATCTTTAAGAAACCAATTTGCAACATATGAGGTTGAAGATGATAGACATCATTAAAGGACTGACTGAAAATTTTACGACTTTCCAGTGGCAAGCCGACAATAAGGTCCAGATGCAAATGAATATTATTATAGCTTTTCAGCTTCGTCACTTTTCTAACAATATCCTCCCAACAATTATGTCGTTCAATTACCGCAAGTGTCGGTTCATGTGTTGATTGAACCCCAATTTCAAACTGAATGCGTCCCTTGGGCATATCCGCTAAAAAATCGATGACATCGTCATCTAAAAGTTCGATAGCAATTTCGAAGTGAAAATTGGTCTTTGTATGAAGCTGCTGAATATACTTTAAAATGGGAAAATAGTGTTTCTTATTCGCATTAAATGTCCGATCAACAAACTTCACCTGCTTGACTTCATGTTTTACAAAAAATTCGAGATCCTGGAAAACTTGCTGTGTATCTCTGTAACGAACGCCCTGAGTTGCACTTGACAAACAATACTGACACGAAAAAGGACAGCCACGGGAACTTTCATAATAAATAATTTTATCCGCAAGTTCGTCCATTTCTTCCTCTTCATAGGGTAAAGCGAGTAAATTGAGATCAGGAACAACGGCACAAGGAACCGCCTTCTCAAGAACATTTTCCCGTCCCATTAAACCTACACAATTGGACACAGCACTGCCCTGCCTCAAAGCATCAAGCAGTTCACAAAAAACCTGTTCACCCTCCCCCAAAACGATATAATTACAGCAGGGACACTCCTTAAAAATAGCGGCAGCATCATAAGAAACTTCCGGTCCGCCTAGCACAATCACAACATTTGGCAACACTTTTTTGAGGAGCGATACAACCTTGAGCGTCATCTCAATATTCCAGATATAACAAGCAAATCCAATCACATCAGGCTTTTCCACGTAGAGATCACTGACAATATCCAGTAATAAATGATTGATTGTATATTCCTTGATTTCTACAGCTACATCGCGTAGATCCCGACAGGCAACTTTCAAATAACGCACAGCCAAACAGGAATGAATATATTTGGCATTTAGTGTAGTCAGCGTAACTTTTATCATCCTCGCCTCCTTAAAGCTTTGTTCACCGACCTCAACCCTTGCGCATAAAATAGACTAAGCCCAAGGAACAAGGAAGGAAGGTAAGACTCATGCGAATCTTTATTGACGGTCAACAGCTTCCCATTCTCGTACGCGTAAGCCACGACTTGTTAACGACACTTAAGACCCTTAGCCGCAGCCTAAGCTGGGGAATTTTTTACGACCCCACAAAAGAAGTTGTTTACATTAATAGCAAATCGTCTGCAATACCTGTTTTGCCTATTGAACGCCCGGCTGACACCTCCTCTGATGATCCTGAAAGCGTACGCTTACTCAATAAAAGCATCTGCATTGACGCAGGTCACGGTGGCAGCGATCCTGGCGCAACCGGTCCCACAGGCACGCTGGAAAAAGACAATAACCTGGCCATCGCCTTATTATTGAAAGAAAAACTTGAGAACAATGGAGCAAAAGTCATTATGACCAGAGACAGTGATCGTAACGTGGCCTATGCTGACGCTTCAGCCAACGAGGAACTCGGTGCACGAGTTGACATTGCCAATGACAATCAAGTCGACTTATTCATTAGCATCCATAATGATGCTTTTACCAATGCCAACGCGACGGGAACAACAACCTATCATTACGGCGATATCGAATCCGTTCGATTATCCAACTGCCTGCAAAAAAAACTAATTGAACACTTGGGAACAAAAAATCGCGGCTGCCGCTATGCCAGTTTTTATGTTATCCGCTATACAGAAATGACAGCTGCTCTCATTGAGGCAGGATTTATCTCCAACCCAGAAGAAGAAGTACTTATGGCAAGTGCCGATGGCCGCATGAATGCAGCTCAAGCCTTATTTGAAGGAATTATGCAATATTTTAGAGTATAATTTGGCAAAATTTTTCTCATGCTACAAAAAAGCCCTTTTTCGCTGCTAATACTAATCAACTACAATTCTTTACACAAAGGAGAATGCCTTATGGACAAGTTTTTTGACCAAGCTGAAACAACCAATAAGAATGCTCAGATTCCTGAACGCGCTAGTATTAGCAAAGAATTTCAGTGGCAATTAGATCATATTTACATCAATGACATGGCCTGGGAAAAAGATATTGAAGCTGTCACAAACTACATTCCCCACCTAAAAAGTTATGATGGTCGCCTGAGCGAATCTGCCGAGAATCTCTGGGCAGCACTTGATATCCGTGATAAGCTGGATCAAAAAACAAGCAGTCTTTTTGGCTATGCCCGCATGCATCGTGATGAAAATACGGCCAACACAAAATATCAGGCCATGACAGGAAAAATTCAATCCTTACTTGCAAATACATCAGCTAGTTACGGCTTCATGGACCCGGAAATTCTATCACTTCCGCCTGAGCTACTCCAGCGCTTCATCGCCAGCGAGCCTCACTTAAAAAAATACCAGTTTTATTTTGAAAATCTTTTCCGCAAAAAAAAGCATGTTTTATCAGCCAAGGAAGAATCATTATTATCCAAACTCACCGAAGTTACTCAAGCATCTGCCGAAACTTTCCAAATGCTTGCCAGAGCGGATATGGAGTTTCCAACGATCATCGATGAAAAAGAGCAGCTGACGCAACTCAGCGAAGGCCGTTATCGTTCCTTCATCATATCACCGAACAGAGAGATTCGCCAGCAAGCTTTCGAAAAACTACTCAATACTTATCGTAAATATCGTAACACCTTCGCTTCTACACTGAGCGGCAACATGAAACAAGACATTTTTTACGCCAAAACACGAAATTATTCCTCGCAAATTGAAGCAGCTCTGGAAACAGATAATGTGCCCCTTGCTGTCTATGACAATTTAATTACTACCGTAGAAAAACATCTTCCAACTCTTCATCGCTATGTAGCCTTAAAAAAGCATGCCCTTAAAGTACCGGAAATACACATGTATGACCTTTATACTCCTCTTGTGAACCAGGTAAAATTTGATATACCCTATTCCGATGGAGTTAACCTCGTTTTGGATGCGCTCTCACCCCTTGGCAACGATTACTTAACCAATCTAAAACAAGGCCTTGCTTCCGGCTGGGTTGACGTATATGAAAATAAAGGAAAACAAACAGGCGCCTATTCTTGGGGCATCTATGGCGTTCACCCTTTTGTATTGCTCAATTATGACAACCGCTACGAAGATGTTTCCACTCTTGCCCATGAACTCGGCCATGCCATGCACAGCTATTACAGTTATGGCGCTCAGCCCTATATAACCTCCTCCTACACCATCTTTTGTGCTGAAGTAGCTTCAACAACAAACGAAATTCTCTTAATGGACCATATGCTAAACATCACCCAAGATCCCAACCGCCGTTTGTATCTTATCAATCAATATTTAGAAACCATGCGAAGCACCGTCTTCCGTCAAACCATGTTTGCTGAATTTGAAAAGATCATCTATGCTAAAGCTGAAGATGGTGACAGCATCACAGCTGACGAACTTGACAGCTTATGGCATGATCTCAATGTAAAATACTACGGTCCTGAAATGATTGTGGATGCCGAAATTGATAGTGAGTGGGCCCGTATCCCCCACTTTTATCGTAGTTTCTATGTCTATAAATATGCCACAGGCTATTCGGCAGCAACAACGCTCGCAAAACAGATTCAACAGGAAGGCGAATCTGCTCAAAAGCGTTATCTAGGCTTCTTGCAAAGTGGTGGCAGTCATTATTCTCTCGAACTTTTAAAAGCCGCCGGCGTCGATATGTCCTCACCTGAGCCCATCCATGGCACACTCCAAAAATTTGCTCAGCTCTTAGAACAACTTGAAAGCTATCTATAATCACCAAAAAAATAATAATCCCTCTCTTAGGCACAAATACGAATTTATATGTGCGCGTCCTAAGAGAGGGTTATTTTTTATTGCTATCTTACAGATTTAATACCTGTGCAACTTTTTGCTTCATGTTCTTGGGAAGGCAGCTTTGTTCATGGTAAACAGACTTATCCTTAAGCTCGGCCAACCCCTTCGGAATTTTCCAACCCGTAAGCCGAGCAAGCTCACCAAGCAAAGCAAATTCCGACTGTCCAGTCGCAGGCAATTGACCTGTAATAGCGTGAAGAACGCTCGCATTAAATTTAAAAGGACTCGCTGTTGATAAAATAATACAGGGAGTGTCGTCGCCGCTTGCTGACCGATAATCAGCAGCAACCTGCCAAGCTACAGCCGTATGGGGATCAAGTACATAATGATGCTGCTGATAGACCGCTTGAATCGTCGCTCTTGTTTGTTCATCATTTATCCAAGCGGCATAAAAGTTCTGCTCGATTTTAGCCATAACAGCAGATGACACTTCATAAGACCCCGTCTCCTTCAGTTCATCCATCCAACCCTTGACAAGCGCTGTATCACCTTGTGTCAGATGATACAGCAGCCGCTCTAAATTACTGGAAATTAAAATATCCATTGATGGTGAGGCAGTTTGATAAAAGGGCCGTTTGGCATCATAACGTCCTTCATGAATAAAATCAGTCAGCACATTATTGGCATTAGAAGCACAAATCAGCTTGCCAACAGGTAGTCCCATCTCTTTGGCATAGTAACCAGCAAGAATGTCACCAAAGTTTCCAGTCGGAACAGCAAAATTAACTTTTTGTCCCCAACCAATCCGACCTGTTTTTACCCAATCCAGATAGGCACTAAAGTAATATACAATCTGTGGTGCTAGCCGACCCCAATTAATAGAATTAGCTGAAGATAGCTGAAAAGCTTTACGGCTAAGCTCAGCTTGAAAACCTTTATCTTGAAAGATTTCTTTTACACCGCTTTGAGCATCATCGAAATTGCCTTTAACAGCAATGACAGCCACATTTTGGCCTTCTTGCGTCACCATTTGTAACTTTTGGATGGCACTTACACCATGTTCCGGATAAAAGGTAATAATTTTAATTTGATCAACGTCTTGAAATCCTTCTAAAGCTGCTTTGCCTGTGTCGCCTGACGTAGCAACCAAAATAACAATCTCATCAGTATCGTCACTTTTTCTCAAAGCCGTTGCAAGAAGTTGTGGCAAAAGTTGTAGTGCCATGTCTTTAAATGCACTTGTCGGACCATGCCATAATTCTAAAACAGCCGTTGTTTCATCTTGCTCCACAAGCGGGGCAACGGCACTATGATCAAATTTGTTAGACGAATAGGCCGCTTCAATACACTGATGAAGCTCGGCTTCCGAATAATCCGCTAACAAGCGGCCCAAAATTACTTGAGCCCGCTTTTGATAAGATTTATTTAATAACCCCTTCAGTTCAGTCAATTCAAACTTCGGAAGGTCTTTCGGAACAAACAAGCCTCCATCTGTTGCCATTCCTGCAATAATGGCTTGTGCCGACGATACTGAGTTCTTGGCACCGCGTGTGCTAAAATACATGGACAAGTCTCCCTTATGCAAAAATAATACCTCGCTTACGAACCACGCCTCCATTGTAGCGCACAAACATTTCCGTTGTAAAATCAATAATATCTTCAATTTCCTGGTCACTGACTTCTTCATCCACATAAATAATAGATAACAATTGCTTAGTTTGCAGCGTCACGGCAGTACGACCGGCATCAGATGTGGGATTGCCAAAAACACCTTGCCTGTCCCGCAAAAAGGGTTTATGATCCGTATAATGGACTTTTCCTCCAATATTGACATAGCTGCCTGCCTCAGCTAAAACATAATCAATGTCACCATCAATTTGCTCTGCATCATACAAGCCAAAGGGCATTAAAAATTTCAGCGAACAGTAATTATTCACATCGACTGCACTGTTAATGTAATAAAGTCCTTTACTATTAAGTACACGGCGGACAAGTGCCTCAGAAGCTGGACGATAACGTGTCGGATCAAAAGCCATTTTTTTATACATGGAACGAACAGCCGCAATCCGCGGAATACTAGGCAACAATTCAATTTTATAAGCTGCCGCTACTTCATGCTGCAGTTGATGAAATTCTTGTGACAATTTCGGTGATGATCCTTTAACAGAAGCTTCATCAATAAAGGCATAACCCAATCGACAATTGGGCATGATTTCTCTAATGTTTTCGTGAATAGTAATTTTCATGACGAACCTCCCGATAAAATCCAAGGACGCTAATTTCGCCTAATTTCTGCGAACAATTGCGCACAAAGTACCTTGCACTGCCTTGAGCAAATCTGCTGGAGAAATGACGATCTGACATCCACGAATTCCGGCACTAATAGAAATAGTCGGCCAGTTGTTACAGCTTTCATCAATATAAACAGGATAGTGCTTTTTCGCCCCCAAAGGCGAAACACCACCGCGAATATACCCTGTAAGAGGCAGTACCTCTTTCAATGGCACCAATTCGACCTTCTTATTACCACTACTCACTGCCAATGCCTTTAAATCAATTTCTCCATTACCTGGCACAACAGCCATTAAAGTTCCCTGCCTATCACCATGAACCACTAAGGTCTTAAAGATTTTTCCAGCTGGCAGTCCAACCTGTTCTGCCACATGCTTGGCACTGACATCACTTTCATCCACAGCATAAGAAAGCAACTCATACTTTATCTTAAGTCCGTCTAAAATTCGGGCGGCATTGGTCTTTTTCATCACAAATCCTTCTTAATGTAAGGTAGTAAACTTGTCCAATGCATGACGGCAAGTTCATTACTTATTATTTTATATCCTTGCCAAATAATCCTGCTTTATTAAATAAAATCTCATAAATTTTACTCATTTCCTCCTATTTCATGCTTCCTCCCGACAGTTTTTTAAGCAATAAAACAGGACATATGACGTTTCATAGAGAATCATGAAAACAAATTCAATTATTCTGTTCAGAAGAGGTGCAGATCATTGTTGAACATTGCTTTAGGCCAAATGGAAGTTGTTCCAGGACGCCCTGATTTAAATACGCAAAAAATGCTACAGATGATTTCTGAGGCCCGGCTAAAACACGCTGACCTCATTATTTTTCCCGAATTGGCCATTCCAGGCTATTTGCTCGGCGACTTATGGGAGCAATCAGCCTTTTTGCGTGATTGCGAAGCTTACGGGAGACAGATTGCCGCAGCAGCACAGGACATTGTCATTATGTTTGGTAATATAGGTTGTGACTGGAATTTACGTAACAATGACGGTCGTGTCCGTAAATACAATGCCTTCTTTACCGCACAAAACGGAAATTTTATCGAGAATCCCACTTTTCCCTATCCTTTTCGTATTAAAACTTTATTACCGAATTATCGCGAATTTGATGATAATCGTCATTTTTACAGTCTTCAAAACTTAGCCGCTGATCATCATGTACAAATACAAGACTTTCTCCAGCCCATCACTATCATGTTGAATGGGAAAAAGTTGTCTATTGGCTGTCTTATCTGCGAAGACGGCTGGGTTGATGACTATACAGATAAACCCATGCGTTATCTCGGTCAAAACCATCCGATTGATCTTTTCGTTAATATCTCCAGTTCACCCTTTACAGCAGGTAAAAACGGTAAAAGGCACCGTGTCTTTTGCCGCCAAATACGTAAACAGTCGACTCCACTTATTTATGTCAATCAAGTCGGTCTACAAAACAATGGAAAAACAGTCTATACCTTTGATGGCTGCAGTACGATCTATGATTCAAATGGAACAATTGTAACGACCTGTCCCGCCTTTACAGAAACACTACAAATTGTTCCATTTGATTTAAAAGCTCCCGCTGCTAAATCACCGTCAGCTGATCTTCCTGATGATCAAACAATTGCCAGTCTCTATGAGGCTCTTGTCTATGGTATGGAAAAATTTCTCGAATCAACAGGCATAAAGCGTATCGTAATCGGTATCTCAGGAGGAATTGATTCAGCAGTAAATGCCGCCCTCTATGCTAGGATCATCGACCCTGATCGGATTCTTCTTGTCAATATGCCCAGCCGCTTTAACTCGAAAACAACCATCTCGGCAGCAGAAAAGCTAGCTAAAAATTTGCATTGCCAATACTGCGTACTACCTATTGAAGAAGCTGCCAATCTTACTATGAACCAGCTCACTAAAACAGCCATACAAAATACTAAAACAGGACAAAACCATTATTTGACCTTGTCTGACCTTGTAAAAGAAAATATTCAGGCGCGTGATCGTTCCTCGCGTCTCTTAGCCGGAGTGGCTGCCGCATTTGGCGGTGCCTTTACGTGCAATGCCAATAAGAGCGAAATGACTGTAGGTTATTGTACACTTTACGGCGATGAGGCCGGTTTCTTAGCAGCTACGGCAGATCTCTGGAAATATCAGATCTATGAACTGGCTCATTATCTCAACGAGCACATTTATCAGCAAGAAGTTATTCCAAGAGAAACTATCGAGATTGTTCCCAGTGCCGAACTATCAGCAGCTCAATCAGTTGATGAAGGCAAAGGAGACCCCATTATCTATCCTTATCACGATTTTCTCTTTCGCTCCTTTGTGGAGCGTTGGGACCGTGCCACACCCGAAGACATTCTCACTTGGTACGTCGCTGGAGTTTTAGAAGAAAAGCTTGGCTGCAACCAAGGTGTGGTAAAAAAATATTTCGCCACACCCAAAGACTTTACTTCTGATCTTGAACGTTGGTGGAATCTTTACACTGGCATGGGCTTAGCCAAAAGAATTCAAGCACCACCCGTCCTTGCCGTAAGCCGTCGCGCCTTTGGCTTTGATCATCGTGAAGCCCAAAATAAAACATATTATACGCGTACTTATACAAAAATGAAAGAACAACTTTTACACGAAGGAGATCCTCATTATGTATGTTGATCAAGCAGAAGGGATGGTTTTTCGCCCGCCAAGTGAAGCCCGCAGTCTCATTCTGCGCGTCACCATTGGCTGTTCTCATAACAGCTGCACTTTTTGCAGCATGTATCGCGACGTAACCTTTCGTGCCCGATCTATGGAAGAAATCCATTCACTCATTCAATCAGCAGCAGCTACCTATCCTACTATGCGTCGCGTATTCTTAGCTGACGGCAATGCTCTCGTCTTATCAACAGAAAAGCTGCTGATCATTATGGAGTGGCTCCATCAATCCTTTCCCTCACTGACGCGCATTACCTGCTATGGCGGTCCGCGCGATATTCTGCGCAAATCACCTGCTGAATTAGCTCAACTAAAAACAGCAGGGCTAAAGATCATCTATCTAGGCCTAGAAAGCGGCGACGATGAAGTACTGACTTTGCTAAACAAAGGCGTCACAGCTGCCGAAATGACTGAAGCCGGACAAAAGGTAGTTCAGTCTGGAATCAAGTTATCTCTGATGGTCATCTTAGGAGCTGGCGGATTGGCCCTTACGGAACAGCATGCCTTAAACACGGCCAAGGTCGTCAGCGCCATCGAGCCGACCATGCTTAGTGCACTAACCCTCATGCTTCATGAAAACACACCGCTTAGAAAGCTGGCGGAACAGGGTCAATTCACCCCATTAAATGCTTCGCAGCTCATGACGGAACTTTCCTCTTTTCTAGCTCATGTTGAAGTGACAAAACCGTGTATTTTTCGAAGCAATCACATTTCTAATCTGCTTCCACTCGCAGGAAATTTGCCTAACGACAAAGAAAAACTGCTCGCATCCGCCTATGAACGAATCGAACAGTTTAAAAACAAACAAATGCTGCGCTACAACGCCATCGAACATTTTTAATTTTTCAGTAACATAAAGATAAACCCTTCTTCACTTAAATACCGTTGATCAAAGGCTTCGAGTCCCAAAACCTTTTTTAATCTGCGAGCATAAGAATAAATACCCGCAGCACTGGGTTTGAAAATTTCCCTGGCTAATTTCGTTGCCATCACATGGGGATGGCCATTGATTTTACTATAAATATAAATCACCGCTGCCGCCCATAATTCGTGATCATTCAGTTTAAAATGAGCTGCATGACAATAATCAGCCCAAAGCTGCTGTGCTAACTGAATATCATACTTAGAAAAACCGAAAACAGGCATGATTTCCGCCAAAGATCTCGTAACAGCAGTATACCCAATGGGTTTATTGCTTTTTTTGTACTCTTTTAGCACCAAGTTAAATGGCGTAATATTCACTTTCGCCAAAGACAATAAAATATCAACCGTATATTTTACATTTAAGGCCTGACGACTCAAAAACTGCTGCCACGTCGCACCTGGTTCTTTTACTTCGAAAATTTTCTTTTGCATAATCAATTCTTCTTTGATACGCTGTCTAAGAATTGGACTCACTTCAATACTTGCTACATAATTAATCAGCGTAATCTCACCAGAAAAAACATGCCCAAAAAATAGCATGCGCTTAATTTTTTGATAATTAAACTCAGGCTGAGGCAATCGAAAGGTCTCATTAGTAAATAAATTAATACACTCCACAAAATCTTCGTCAATAATGCGGCGAATATAAAAAACCGTATACCTAGCATTTAGTAATTCCGTCAAAAATTGTACTTCTTGGACAGATAGATTATCAGCATGATCATCACTAAAATATTGAAGAGGCACGATATCACTGGCAATCAAATGATAATCAAACAGAAAATAATCCCAAAAACCCAGCCAAAATTCACGATCTTCCTGACTTGGAACACTTTCAAACGGACCTGTGTACAAATAGAGAGCCCGCCGAAAATCTTTCATAAACTCGCCTTGTTGGAAATATTTGCCTATCCTATTCATGAGATCTTCAATCGTAGTAGCTACAACACGGGCTATTTCATCAAAAGACTCTTCTTCTGCGGAATCATCCTCCATCATGTTTGTTGACATTTTCTTTGTGTGCCGTCTTTTTCGCACATTCAGCTGTTTTCCACCCGTAATTTCCATCGTCGCTGCTTGTAAAACTTCACAATCACGGACAATATTTTTGTTTTTCAGGTATTCGAAAAAGTCGTGTAAAACGGCAAAAAACCGACGAACATTTGCAAGTGTCCAGTCAAATTCAGCAACTCGACTATGAATCCATTGCAATGCCTCGTGATAATCATCAATATCTAAATCATTGACATACTCATTTTGCCTAAGCAGATAAGCTGCAAACAGCTTTAAATAAGACCACACGGCATCTAATTGTTTATCACTGCTACCATGCCAAGCCTGTTGGCGCAAAAAGCCTTCGACCCACTCACGGCTAAAAACAGTATCTTCTTGTAATTCATCTTGTTCGTAAAAAATCCGAACTTTTTCATAAACATTGTCCATATAACCCATGAATCTCCTTTATCTGTCCCTATCATTATTTATTATACCATCTTTTAACACGAGAATTCCAATGACAAATCAAGAACATCCCCTAATGAGGCTATATGAACAAACAAGCCTTTTAAATTCCAATAAAACAGTCGGCAAGATCCCCCATAAAAGGCTTTTGCCGACAAAATTCCCAAATTCCTCCCGTTGTATGATAATATACTAGGAGGGATTTCGTTCAAATGTTTAATTTGGAGTTTCACTAAACAATAGCATTAAATATGACTTCAACTGTAGTTCCTTCACCTTCCTGACTATGAATATTTATTAATGCGGAATGATCCTCGGCAATTCTATAGCATACAGCTAATCCTAGACCTGTTCCTTGCGATTTAGTCGACACAAAGGGAGTTCCAAGCTTCTCTAAAATACTTTTAGAAATACCATAACCCCTATCACTTACTGCCAAAACGGGGGTTTCATTCCTTATAAATGTTTTGATTGTTACAGTACCATCATCCGCAGATGCCTCAATTGAATTGATAACTAGATTTAAAAGTAATTGTATAAATCTTTTTTCATCTAATAATAATCGTGGAATATGTTCAAGTTCAAGTTTAATATCAATATTTTTAATCATGCCCTTTGCCTGAAGCAAAGGCATGATTTTTTTTATGATTCGATTTAAATCCAATACCTTTAAGTCTACGATACGATTTTTTGACAAAGAAAGAAATTCAGTAATAATCTCATTAGCCCGGTCTAATTCTTCAATCATAACATCAAAATCACCACTATATTTCTTTAATTCGATTTTATTAGAAAAATACTGTAAAAATCCTCTAACAGTAGTAAGCGGATTTCTAATTTCATGACCAATACTGGCTGCCATTTCGCCAATTAAATTAAGTCTATCTAAACGAGCCATTTCTGTTTTCTGTACTGCTATCATATCAGCAATTGTCCTGGTTAGATCCATCACTTCATCGATTTTACTCGTCATGACATGATTAACGCTTTTATCTAATTTTACTTGATCTACCCTGACCCGTTTAGCCGAATTAGCTATTTCTTGCATGGCCTGTGCTATTTCATCAAGACTGTGACTCAATAATGTTGACTTTGCGGCTAATTTCCTTTGATTATATCTTGCCATCGACATATTGTTAGCAACGATAAAAAGTATATTTGCAGCAGCCTCAACACTCGCTTTAGTTAAGTGACGAATTTCGCCTAATGCTTCAATGTAGCCAGCTTCATCAACTCCAATTTCATGGGCAATTTTACAGTACTTCTTTTCATTTGGAATATTGGTAAGTACTTGACCTCCTAATATGGTTCCGATCTGCTGCCCTTCTAATATAATGGGAGCGGCAAAGTCAATAAGTCCCGCATGACATTCATACACGACAGGTCTTCCGAGAAGTGCTGCCTTTTTCCCACCCTGCTGGTGTGATTCTGCACATCTCTTATCTCCACAGGCTGTTGAATGAATATAATTCATACAAAATCGAGTATAGCTACTTGGATGAGTCACTGGGTGTCCCTCAAGATCAACAGTAACACTGGCCACCCCGACTGCTTTAGCAAAATCATCTTGTAACCGCTGTATAAATTCAATATCAATAACGTCCGATAATTGAATATTATTCAAGTCCACTTCGGTTTCAACATTTGCTTGAATACAGTTTTTTATTGAAGATAGTTCTCTATCCATGTAATTCCACTCTCTTAGTCTAGAATTATAAATATTAATAGCTAACTTTCGCTATTTATTTCTGTTTCCCTCCATTTTTACCAAGTTTAAACAGATTTTTCACTGTTCAGCATCGATTCATCATAAAAAAAACGCCTGCTTGTCATTCATCTGCGCTTGAAGATAGCTTAGAATATACCGTTTTAATATTATCATAGGGAATCATTCCTAACTTGCCGGAGAGAGCACTGACAATATCACTAGGTGCATCCATAACAATGCTAATAACTGAAATATTACGTTTAGCGTAGGGAATTCCCATTCTACCTACAATGTATTCTCCGTATTCGTGAAGAATTTCGTTAAGTTTTCTGACAGAATCCGTATTTTCAACGACAATTCCAATGAGGGCAATTCTAGTTTCCATAAAATAACTCCTTTCTCTTCAATGTAAAAATCCTTGTACCCAAATAGGCACAAGGATAGAAATGTCAATAATAAAATGGGAACATACACGCAATATGCTCCTCCATGTATTACACCTATTCTCTCGCCTTCTCATTTGGGACAACCCCTCATGTATTCAGAACGATTACTTTGTTTATCACTTACTCATGGTTTGCTGCAAGAAAGAATGGGGATCACTCAATCTCAAACAGCTCACCAACAATATATATATTTTAGCATAAATCCAGACAAAAAAACAAAGCTTATTTCCTGGTTTTAACGTTTGGAATGTTTTCTTTCAGAATTCTATCTACGGGTCATTGCTAGAAATTCGGTTCTGGCTCGCGTCGGCTTACGCAAAGCTCCCCTGGCAACTGCTCCCTGCACCGGCAGTACAACCGAAACAGTGATCACCCGTCTTAATTGTCAAACCCACCAAGTCCCTGGCCGTTACGCTATCGATGGTGCCAGAAGTGGAAGCAGGCACCTGGAGCATCTGATTGAAGTCACAGTCAAACAGCCTGCCTTTCCAATCCACGTTTATCTGCTTTCGACACATGACCTTCTCCAAGTTTTTAGCATTAAAATTGCTGATAAGCAAATCCATGTAATCATCAAGCAATTCCTTGTTCACCAAATCGGTGCGGAACCGACCAATCGGCATATTTGTTATTGTAAAAAGAGTGTCAAACGTAATGCCAAAATCATTGCCCAGATTTTCTTTGTAAGCAACCTCCAGTTCACTCTGAGGACCGGGTAGACAGTCACCGCCAGGATTATACACCAGACTCAGTTTCAGTTCGGGTTTTCCAGTGCCATAGCCGAGACTATTCAATTGCTTCAGAACTTCAATGTTGGCGGAATATACGCCCTTGCCACGCTGGGCGGTAACATTACTCTCCGTATAGCAGGGCATAGAAGCGACAATTTCCACCCCGTTCGCAGCAAAAAACTCTGGCAGATGACTATACGCCGAATCCTGCAAAATTGCCAGATTAGATCGCACTATGATCCGCTTGACAGATTTTATTTGCCGAAGACTACTGATAAAATGCGTCAAATGACGATTCATTTCCGGCGAACCGCCAGTAATATCCACGTCAATTTCCCCGGCGCTTTGAGCAAATCGCAGACAATCCTCCACAACCGCCAGACTCATCGTCTCCTGACGGCCAGGCCCGGCTTCCACGTGACAATGAAGGCACTGCAGGTTGCACAAATAGCCCATATTCACCTGTATGCAATCAATGGTATCCCTTATCAGCGATTGCTTTGCCTTGTCAACATACTCCTGAAACTTGTTCATGATTTTCTTCACTCCTATTTTTTTTAATGCGTTCTCTTTAGAGCATTGACCAATTTACTGTTTATTGCTGATGCGCTTGTTAATTTTACTTGCCGCCGAACAGCGCTAATGGGCCTTCCACTATTTCCCGACCGACTTCTTGAAATGCTTCCCGCCGTATGGCCACGGTCCCGCCTATCACCGTATTTGCTTTCTATCCCGTGGATTAGAACCAGACTCCGCCCACAACAAGTTTACGCCCGCCATAGCAAAATTTACGAAATCTCCGCCGCAATGACCGACCACGCTATAACCCATGGCAAGTTTAATCGCCGCAGTAATGGAAGCTTGCTAAGTATCTCCCATTACACTACTCCTTCCTTAAATTCATAAATCTACTAATAAACGTTAAACGAGGTCGCTCATCCGCAAGGCCTTCCTTCAAGGTTGCCGCGTTTATTTTGACGAGTTCCACATTCAGTCCATTCTTCTTGAAAATATCGTTTTCATAAGCAATAAAAATCGACGCTTCACATTGGCACTGTTTTATTCAGTTTTTGCTTTGGTTACGCAAATTTAAACTCAGATACCCGATGCCTTCAGCCCTGCGACCTGAGAACGTTGGACCGAAACGAACGAATATTGCATCGTCCCAATCATAAATCTCCCTCAAGACGAAGCATGGCAGATGGCAGCTTTTCAACATCAAAATCCGCACTAACCCCGTTAATCGCCATTTTTTTCCTCCTTAAATCATTATACAACAAAAATTCTGTCGATTGCAAGTTATAATTAATTTGCAATCGACAGAAAAACGAAACTGCAGCAGTACAGTTTCGTTTTGCACACCCAATTCAAGATAATTCTTAGTTATAAAAATACATTGCACATCTTAGCTTCTAGTAAAATAGTTGGAGGCTTTTGGTACAACCGATCATTGGTCTTTACCTTCTTGATGGACTCTTAACAAATTCGAGGGAGTTGCTCACCTACTGGCATATCTAGCAACCTAACTCCGCCAATTAAGCTACGCACACCGACCTGTCCCGCAGGGGAGGCAGTCACTTTACCAATGACCTGAGCCGCTCTTCCGTATTTATGTGCTTTCATAATTGCCAGTACTTCTGCGCTAAATTGAGATTCAACAAAAATCAACATTTTTCCCTCATTGGCGAGATACAATGGATCAAAACCCATTATTTCACAGACCGCTACAACCTCAGGCCGGATCGGAATGGCCGTTTCTTCGACAATAATACCAACCCCGGCCTGCATAGCAATTTCATTGAGTGTTGCGGCCAATCCACCCCTGGTGGGATCTCTAAGCACCGCGACTTGGGGCACCGCCGCCAGGATCTCTTTTACCAACCCATTCAAAGGTGCGCAGTCGCTGGTAATCGTTTGCGGCAAGCTCAGATCGTGCCTCCCTGCCATAACAGCTATCGAATGATCGCCAACACAACCGCTGAGAATAATATCCTGTTCCGGACGAACCTTCGATGGGGATATATCGGTCCCTTCTATGACAGAACCAATTCCCGCTGTATTTATATAGATTCCGTCAACTGCGCCTTTTCCCACGACCTTGGTGTCGCCGGTGACGATAAGAACTCCCGCTTCCTCCGCTGCCACCCGCATCGACTCGACAATCCGGGAAAGATCGGCAAAAGGAAAACCTTCTTCGATAATAAACCCGGCGGAAATATAACTGGGAATGGCACCCGTCATCGACAAATCATTTACTGTGCCACACACTGCCAATTTGCCGATGTCGCCACCGGCAAAAAACAACGGTTTGACAACATAGGAATCAGTGGTGAAGGCCAGCCTAGCCCCTTGAATAGTAACTTTGGCACCATCATGCAATTCATTGAGTACCTCATTGTCGAAAGCAGGCACCATCACCTTTGCCACCAGTTCCTGGCTTAGTTTACCTCCACTACCATGCGCTAGTTGAATTCTTTCATTTTTCACTTCTGCCACCTCCAGGCTCCGTATTTGTACCAAGCCGCACAAGTTCCTTCTACTGATACCATGCACGACCCCACCGGATGTTCAGGAACACATGTCTTACCGAATAGCAGGCAGTCGGCGGGCTTGACTAATCCGCGCAAAACCTCGCCGCAACGGCAGGCCGCATCTTCGCAGGTATTTTCCACTTGAACTGGCAAACGGACTCTAACGTCAAAGCGGCGATACTTACTATTTACTCTCAGCCCCGACCCCTGCATAACCCCTATTCCCCGCCAAGTCGCATCGGCTTCCTCGTATACTTGAGCCAGCACCTGTCGCGCCACCTGATTGCCACCGGGCTTGACTACGCGGCTGTATTGATTTTCCACCACAGCTGTACCTGTATGGATCTGCTTAACCAGCATATAGACCGACTGTAAAATATCCAACGGCTCAAATCCGGCAATAATGGCGGGCACATGATATTCCCGCTCCAAAAAATGATAAGGCTGTTCACCGATGATGGCACTAACGTGACCTGGCAATAAAAAACCGTCTACCTTCACCTTCCTATCTGCCATTAGAGCGCGCAAAGCCGGTGGCACCAGTTTATGCGCGGAAAGCACATAAAAATTGTCTAGGCCTAGCTTCTCAGCAGTCAACACAGTGGCAGCGGCAGTCGGTGCCGTTGCTTCAAATCCGATGGCCAGAAAAATAATCTTTTTTCCTGGATTGCTAGCAGCAATATCCAGGCTTTCCAGCGGTGAATAAACAATTCGAACGTCGGCTCCAACCGCTTTTTCCGCTCTCAAACTAGAAGATGACCCAGGTACCCGCAGCATATCACCGAAAGTGGTAATGATTACGTCGTCACAGCGGCTATAGGCAATAGCCGTATCAAGATAATCATTGGGAGTGACACATACCGGACAACCCGGCCCGCTGACCAACTCCACTTGAGATGGTAATAGCTGACGGATGCCTGCTCTGAAAATCGCCACAGTGTGCGTACCACATACTTCCATTATACGCACTGGTTGCTTGACAAGCCGATCAATTTCCTTTACAAGAACTGCGGCGGCTTGGCGTATTTCATCACCTTGATTATTAGGCAAGCTCGGTCAGCTCCTTCAAAAGTTCCATGGTACGCTTTGCTTCTTCCTCTTCTACCGTCTGGATGGCAAAGCCAGCATGAACGAGCACAAAATCACCGACTTGAGCATCTGGCAAAAGCATCAAGCTGACTTTGCGAGTTATACCACCTACTTCTACCGTCGCGAGCCTATCTATTTTACCGATCAATTTTGCTGGTATCGCCAAACACATCTTTATCTGCTCCTTTCGATTGCGACTGCCGCCTGACCAAGAGCCAGTCCGCCATCATTCGGTGGCACATGGCGGTTGAGCAATACGGTAAAATTCCCTTCCAGCATGCTCATTACTTGCCGCAAAAGGGTCATATTCTGAAAAACGCCGCCACTTAAAGCAACTTTTCTAATTCCTGTTATCTTACTTAAACGCTGGGTCATGTCGACTATCGCCACCGCCATTGTCGTGTGAAACGCCGCCGCCAGTTCGGCTTGCCTAGCTCCCCTCATCACAGCTTCAACAACTGCGATAAACGTCGGCCTAAAATCCAACTCGTATATATTTCCTGGCATAATGGTGTAGGGCAGAACAAATCCCTTGGTGCCAGCCGCAGCCATTTCCAGTTCAATCGCCGCTTGACCTTCGTAATTGATATGAGTCCGGATGCCAAGGAGAGCGGCCGCAATGTCAAACAAGCGCCCGGCACCCGACGTGAGCGGAGCATTGATTCCTTTCGACGCTGCCTGAATCACAAATTGCCAATTATCCGGTAAGAGGGGTATCAGCGGGATATCCATATTGACAAATTCAGTGCCATACAGTTTATTGAGCATCCAGGCTGCCATTCGCCATGGCTCTTTAATGGCCATACTCCCACCAGGTAGCGGCAAGTAACGGCATTGTGCCATTCGAGTAAATTCTCGGCAATCGGCTAGTAGGAATTCGCCGCCCCAAAGATGACCGTCGCTCCCGTAGCCTGTCCCATCGAAAGCAATGCCAATGACCTGTTCGTTCAGTCCATGCTCGGCCAACACACTGGCAATATGGGCATGATGATGTTGTACGGTAATCCTTGGCAAATTCAAACTCTCTGCATATTTAGTGGACAAGTATTCAGGGTGAAAGTCACAGGCCACTACTTCCGGGCGGATTTCAAAAAGACGTTGGTAATGTTTGATGGCTGCGGTGTAGGCTCCGAAAGTTGCCATGTTTTCCAGATCGCCTATATGAGTACTGACAAAAGCCGTATTTCCTTTTGTCAGACAAAAAGTATTTTTTAATTCACCACCAGCAGCTAATACTGGCGGTCCTTGCCACGCCATACGGATAGGCGCAGGAGCCAATCCCCGGCCACGGCGCAAAATATAAGGCTTATTTTGGAAAATCCGAGCTACTGAATCATCGGACCGGCAATGAATACTTCGATTATGAATCAGAAAATAGTCAGCAATCCCGGCCAATCTGCCAATAGCATCGTCATCCGTATAGGCAATCGGCTCCTCACTTGTATTACCACTGGTCATCACCCAGACATCCCCGGGATCAAATAACAGCCAGTGGACAGGTGCATATGGCAGCAGTACCCCGAGATAGGCATTGCCCGGTGCTACGGTCTCAGCCAGACCGTACTCCGTCCCCTTAGCCAGCAAAACAATAGGCCGGACAGCACCTGTAAGCAATTGTTCTTCTGCCTCTGCCACCAGGCAATGCCGCCGAACAGTCTCCAGGCTACCGCACATTACGGCAAAAGGTTTTTCCTCCCGGACCTTGCGGTTTCTTAATGCAGAAACTGCTTTGTCATTCGTAGCATCGCAAACCAGATGATAACCACCAATTCCCTTGACTGCTAGAATAGCACCGTCATTTATCAGACGACGCGCCGCGAGCAGTGGATCGCCCTCTAGCTCTCGGGCCTGTTGGGTAAGCAACCGATAAGACGGACCGCAAATTGGACAAGCATTAGGCTGAGCGTGAAAACGTCGATTATTCGGATCGTTATACTCGGCCTGACAAGCCGGGCACATAGTGAATTCACCCATAGTGGTACGCATCCGGTCATAAGGAACATCGGTAATAATGGAGTAGCGCGGCCCACAATTAGTGCAATTGGTAAAAGCATAGCCAAACCGTCTGTTGTTAGGATCGGCTATTTCTCGACGGCAGTCAGAACAGGTAGCAATGTCAGGCGATACGAACGTCGACCGAGCGGCTGACATCCTGCTCGGTTTGATTTCAAATAATGTTTCGCTCCGAGCTGGCTGTGGCATCACGATCATATCTGTAATAACCGCCTGGGCTGGCGCCTCAATCTTCAAGCTTGCCACAAAATCATCCAGCGCGCCAGAGTCTCCTTCAACTTCGACCTGTACCCCGCTAGCATCGTTTAGCACCCAACCGCCTAATTTATACCGTTGCGCTAGGTTATAAACAAAGGGACGGAAACCTACCCCTTGAACGATACCTGTAATACTAATCTGTATCCGTTTCATCGGCCACTCCCATTACGTTGCTCATTGGTGAATAGCATGAGTCCCTTTCCACCAATTCCACTTGCCATTCCTTAAGCTGGGCGATAACTGCAGTCACCGTTTTATCTACCATCCCCGCGACAATCGGAGTAAGCTCCAAACCCGGTTCAAATACTGCCGTCGCCGCCTCTACCCCGATGACTACTACTTCAGCTATTGGTTCACCCAATACCTCCAGCACAGCCAGCACATCTTTTATTCCGAGTTCATGTAAAGAAACCTTATCTCGAAAATATGCTTTTACTTCATTACCAGCAAATCGGTAAAAAGTCCCTGGCGGCCTACCACCACTAATTGCGTCAACTACCAATAATTTTGTAGTCCCAGTAATAAACCGCAATAAATCCATGCCAAGTGTACCGCCATCAAGAACCTGTACGGCATCCGAAAATTGATAACGCCGATGGAGTTTTTCAATGATTCTAACGCCAAATCCTTCATCTTGTAATAAAATGTTTCCAATGCCCAGCACCGTTATTGTTGCAGCCATTTTATCTCCTATTCCCCATCCAATTATTATTTGCCACGACCGACAAAATCGACGACTGCGTGTAGTGCCTCCCGCACATCATCATCAAGCGAGCTTGGTATACTCTGACGCGCGAGTTCTAAATATTGGCTCATCCGTTGATAAGTATATTCAACAGCGCTAGTCTCATGAATTATGTTCATGCATTGTTGTAATTTTGAGTCAGACATGTCTTTGGCAAGAATTAGCTTTTGTAACTCATCCTGCCGTGGACTTGTTCGCAGGACATAAATAACAGGAAGAGTCAAGACCCCTTGGCGTAAATCGTTACCAACTGGTTTCCCAATTTGTTCCTCCGATGCGGTAATATCTAAGATATCATCTGTAATCTGATAGGCCATTCCGACAGCATAGCCGTATTGATGCAGTGCCTTCACCGTAGTAGTATCTAACTGGGCTGCCATTGCGCCTAATTCACAGCTAACCGCAATAAAACAAGCTGTTTTTTGGGCAATCCGCTTCAGGTAATCCGCTTCAGTTCGATACGGATTGAATTTATCCCGAATCTGGCTGACTTCCCCTTCGCATATCGCGCAGATGACATCAGAGAGAACTTTAAGAGCTTGCGCATTTGCCTCGGCAATAAGTGAAAAAGCTTTAGCAAAAAGATAATCGCCGGCTAATACTGAAGCGTGGTTCCCCCAACGGGCATTTGCCGTTGATACTCCTCGCCGAACTGCAGCATTGTCGAGAATATCGTCATGTACCAAAGTAGCCATATGAATTAATTCAATGGCTACAGCAACCGGCATTTTTTCCGATAAAATTTTCCGACTATTCCGTGCGCATAAAAAATATAAGCCGGGCCGTAAACATTTGCCACCGGCCAAAAATAAATGACTACCCATATCGGTCACTAAATCGTCCTGAGATCGTATTGCAGAAGCAAGCTCCGTTTTGATTGCCATCAGTTCGTTTTGTACCAAATCAAATATGGTGGATCGTTTCACAAAATCACCCCATAAATTAGAAAAATTGGCTACGCCAGCCTTTGTTAAGCCTTAGGTGTACTTATGCTAAAATCAGCTGCTAATAATACACTGCCATTGATGTCAATCTGCATTGCGGCCATTATTTACACCCAATACGTCCTGCCTTTTTATTTATCACTTGCTGCTTTATCCATTCGTACCAACCATTCAGCCCTTCACCACTACGACAGGAGGCGACAACCAAACCGATTTTCGGATTGATGCTTAAAATATCCTCTGTTGCTGCCGCCATATCAAAACTGGTATAGGGCAACAGATCTATTTTATTTAAAACGGCAATACTGGCTTGTTTAAACATTAGCGGATATTTTAGCGGTTTGTCCTCTCCTTCTGTAATGCTTAAAACCATGGCTTTGACGTCTTCTCCAATATTAAATTCAGCGGGACATATTAAATTACCGACATTTTCAATAATAATCAGATCAAGAGTAGCTAAAGCCAGTTTATCCAGAACTCCTTTAACCATAGTCGCATCCAAGTGGCAGCCACCACTGGTATTAATCTGGACCACTGGTACCCCATACCGGGCGATACGGTCAGCATCTTTCGATGTAAAAAGGTCACCCTCAATTACTGCCATGCGAATATCGCCTTTTAATGTCATAATCGTTTGCTCAAGCAACGATGTCTTACCTGAACCAGGCGATCCTAACAAATTTAGTACGAAGATACCGTGGGAGGAAAAGATTGCGTTGATTTCGGCAGCGATTTTGTCGTTTTTACTAAGAATATTTTCCATAACTTGAATTTCCACTAGTCCACCTCCAAATACTCCACTTGAAGTTCCCGACCAGAAATGATTTTCACGTTGGCCGATCCGCAGGCTGAGCATAGAAACCTGTAGCGTTCAATAACGAATTTCCTGCCGCAGTCTTGGCAGTACACAACAAGTGGTACAATCTTGATTTTAAGCTCCGCTTTTGCCGCTATCGTGCCTTCTGCCAGTGCACTAAAACAAAAGCGCATCGCTTCAGGCTCAACTTCGGTCATTTGCCCGACTAGAAGTTTAATGGTTATCACCTTTTTCGCGTCAGACTGAGCGGCGTTATCCAACGTAATATCTAGAATGCCTTGAGCAATAGCCATTTCATGCATGTTTTCCCCCTGAGTGTTCAACATGATCACCGGGCTCTTTTTCCACAGATTTACCCTCAATATTGACAGGTTCTTGGGAGCTAGTGTCCATTTCCCGGCGAAATTCTCTCAAACCCTTACCCAATGCCTTGCCTACTTCAGGAAGTTTGCCCGGTCCAAAGACAATTAGAGCGATTACTAGTACCATTGCTAATTCCGGCATACTAAAATTAAGCATTGACCTACACCTACCTTCCTAATGCTTCATTATAATTACACCTTATAATTACACCTTAAAATAACAATCAGCGTAATCTCCATAGGTATTAATCAAATTGGTCCCGACTTGGATACATATTCCGCTAAATAACGTTAATAAAAATAAGCCGATAGCAAAGACTCTCCATCCAGGCAAGTGCAGCGCCTAATGCAATGTATAATGATGCTGTAAAAGGCCAGGGACGCATAGCCAAAAAAGATTATGTTTGACGGGGAATGTTTTGTAGCCACCTTAGCTCTTGTATCATTTCACCCCAAAATAAACTGCCACAATTCCACCCGTTAGATTATCTCGACCTACATCTTTAAATCCACTCTCTTGTAACATTCGCACTACTTCCTGTTGGTCCGGAAAAAAACGCAGCGATTCCGGAAGCCACTGGTACGCACCTTTAACTTTCGCAAAAGCTTGTCCTAGTACTGGTAGAATTCTTTCAAAATAGAAAAAATAAAGGCTTCTAAACACTGGCATACTGGGTTTCCCCAATTCCAAGATAACAAGCCTACCACCAGGCTTTAATACTCTGTAAATTTCACTTATCACACGAGGTATGTCCGCTACATTTCTCATGCCAAAACCAATGGTACAACAGTCAAAAGAATGATCCGTAAACGGCAACTCCAAAACATTGGCTTCTACAAACATGACATTGTCGACATACATTGTCTTTGAAATATTTTCACGGGCAATCTGTAACATATTCGCACAGAAATCTACACCGATCACACTCCCCCCCGCTCCTACTGCTTTGATTAATTCGAGAGTCAATTTACCAGTGCCACAGCACAAGTCGAGGGTCTTTCCACCCGTTGGAACTTTGGCTTTGGTAACGGCATAGCGCCGCCAAAAGCCATCCAATTTAATACTTAAAATTGAATTTAGCCAGTCATAACGGCAAGCGATTGCGGAAAAGATTCCATGTACAAATTGTTCTTTTTCTTTTGCATTCAGTACCGATGGTCTATCTATTTTTTTTATCATACTTTTCTTGACAGCTCACTTTTTTCACTTTGGGGCGAACGCCGCTCTCCACTGTAAATTACTATTTTCTTCATGTATTCTCCACATTCAGATGACGGCCTGCAGACCGCGCGTCGCTAACATAGCAGTGATTTCAGCAAGAGCAGTCCGAACTGGATCGTAATCAATGGTCGTCTGTCCATCGTGGACATGAATGTGGACATGATAAACTCCTGGTAATCCTAAAAGACTCTTCTCGACTTCCTTTACGTTGGTACTGTCATAACCCTTAACACAAAACTTGATTTGGGTATTCCCGACGGAACAACCGCATGTCTTACACATAAGAAATACCTCCTGTTTTTGAGATTCGAAACTTGTAAATCTATTCTGTGATAGATTTTTTTGATTGGCTGGTATGCTCCTCTTCATTCTCCTGTATTTCCCCTATATCTACAGGCACATGAGGCAAAAACTTTACTCCAGAAAACATACTAGAAATTTCCCCTTCACCATCCATGAAATCGGCCCGGATAGCCATATATACGTGAATAATGGCAAATATAATAATCAGCCAAGCTACATAATGGTGGACCAAATGGACAATATACTCATTCCCAAAAAGGCTGTTAATTGACCCAAAAATTTTTGCTCCAAAACCATTGGGATCAACCATGAAATACATGGCAAAACCAGTAACTACTTCAATAGCAACCAGAATATAAAGACCTAAATAGGACATGCGGGCCAAGGGATTACGCAAATACGGCTTATGGAAAGGCTGAATCAGTAGATAGTGAAGGGCAGTATCAATCGTCCACTGCCAGTGGGATTTAGTCCAAAAGCGAGGTAGCAGACGATCCCCTTTATTAATTATGTAACCGTAGATCCTCAATATAAACGATCCGACAAAAATATACGACGTAATGAAATGGATATTACGAATTGCATTCAGCGAAAATCGTGGGTCTGCAAATGTTGGCTCAATACCGAGATTTCCGCCAGTCAAGGGTTTAGCAATATACAAGCCCGTGAAAAAAAGAATGATAATACTTATAACCATTATCCAGTGGAAAATTCTCAAAAATGGGCTATAAACGTAATATGCTTTCAAATGACCCTCATTCATCGCTAGCCTCCCCCTTAATCCTTAAAATAAGGATCTGTGTGTACGATACTCAATTCCTTGCCTTCAGCGTCATAAAGATGCGTAGCACAAGCGCTGCATGGATCGAAGGAATGGATAACTTTCAACACTTCCAAAGGCTTATCGGTAATTTTAACTTTAGTGTCCATCATACCAGCTTCGTAAGCACCGTACCCAGCCTTACTGTCCCTTGGACAGGCATTCCAAGTAGTGGGAACCACCGCTTGGTAATAAACAATTTTACCATCCTTTATAACAACCCAGTGGCTAAGAGCACCGCGCGGCGCTTCGAGCAAACCAACTCCTTTGGCGTCTTTCGGCCAAGTGGCTGGATCCCATTTAGCGGTATTCGCCACTGCAGTATCGCCATTACGGATATTTTTGACCAGTTTATCAAAGTAGTATTTGTTGATATAGGCATTGAGTTGCGCATCTAGGCCGCGTGCCGCAGTGCGTCCCACCATGGTCGGCAACCATACCTCCGGTGCCAGTTTGAAAACCTTGGAGACAGCTTCGAGCTGATCGACGACCATTTTTTCGGCCCAAGTCGGTTCGATCAGGCCCTTTTTAACCTTGGTGTAGATGATGATATAGCGAGCCAGTGGACCGACTTCGGCCATTTTACCACGCCATTTCGGAGTTTTTATCCAAGAATATTTACCTTCTTCATTAAGAAATTTCCATTGAACTTTGCTGCCTTCCTTGGGTCCGGTGTACTCTGGGTTGGTGACACCGTCCCATGGATGAATGTCTGCACCATTTTCAGGATAAGTATACCAAGAGTGCTCCACTCCTTCATTTAAAACAGCCGGATCAACTAAATTTTTCTCATCAATATCGTAGTATATAGCGCTGTCCACACCTTTTCCAAAGTCTTCTACCACACCATTGCAACGTAGCAGCAGTTTCTTATGGAAATCACCGTTGGAAATACCGGTATAAGGTTCATCAGGAAAATCGCCGAACCCGAGCACTCTTTCTTTGGCCAAACCACCGCCATCAACATAACCTTTCTGGACATACCTGTGACCAATTGCCAGAAGGTCAGGCAGGTAAAAATAATTGATCAGGTTGATTGCCAAACTAATTGACGTATCAACCACTGCTAAACGCTCGCTGTTGACTGAGGCGTTCATATCATTCATGGAAATGGAGCAGGGCATACCACCTACAATATAGTGTGGATGTGGATTCTTTCCACCGAAGATGACATGTGCTCCAAGAAGTTCTCGTTGCCGATCCAGCATGTTAAGGTAATGGGCAACTGCCATGAGATGTACTTCCGGAGACAATATGGCATAATCGGGATGATCCCACCATTGAGCAGCAAAGATGCCGAGTTGGCCACTTTCGACGACCTTTTTAACCTTTTCTTGTACCGTCTTAAAATAAAGCGTAGTCGCCTTCGGAAAATCCTTGGGATAGGCATCAAAATCGAAATTCATTGGCCCCGCAAATGGTAATCGGTATTTTTCCAGCACTATGTTTTGCAAAACCGCAGTAGCCGACGGATCCGCTTTGAGGGCTTCGACTGGACTCACCCAATCAAGCGCATGCAGGTGATAGAAGTGAACTAAATGGTCCTGCGCCGTTTGGGTAGCAGACATAATATTACGAATATAATTGGCGTTTTTCGGGATTTCAATTTTCAGAGCGTCTTCCACGGCCCGAAGTGACCCCAAGGCGTGAACAGTGGTACACACACCGCAGATCCGTTGGACGAAAGCCCATGCATCACGTGGGTCACGGTCTTTCATAATCAATTCAATACCGCGCCAAGCAGTGCCGCTTGACAAGGCGTCCTGCACTTTGCCTGTCGCCTCATCCACTTTTATTTCCACCCGTAAATGCCCTTCAATGCGGGTTACGGGATCCACTACAACGCGCTTCATGATTGCAGCCTCCTTGCATTATCTTCTTGGGCCTTAACCGTTCGCTTGTGTTTCTGCACAACCGACAAAGCGCCGTGCGCTGCCACGCCAGCAATAGCTGCTCCGGTTGCAATCACGCCGATCTTGTCAGCATCAGCGATAGCATCCGGCACAGGAATATTGGGCAAACGCTGATAAAATGAGTCGTTATCCCAGAAATTCTTGCTGCTACAGCCAATACAACCATGACCGGACTGGATAGGATAGGATAGACCGTTCCACCAACGCATATTGCCACAAGAGTTATATGCTTCGGGTCCACGACAACCCACTTTGTATAGACACCAGCCAGCCTTAGCACCGGCATCATCAAATTTTTCCACAAACATACCCGCATCAAAAAACGGACGACGATAACAAGTATCGTGAATTCGATTGCCAAAAAACTGTTTTGGGCGTCCCTCGCTGTCAAGGGGCGGAATTTGTCCGAACAGAGCGTAGTGCATCACGACTCCGGTCATGACCTCCGGAACGGGAGGACAGCCTGGCACCTTGATGAGCGGCTTTCCACTAATTACGTCGCTTACGGAAACGGATTTTGTAGGATTCGGTTTTGCTGCCTGAATCCCACCCCAGGCAGCGCAGGATCCGTATTCGATGATCGCGGCAGCTCCTTTAGCCGCTTCTTTAAGCACTGTAACAAAGGGTCTACCTCCTACCATGCAGTGAATACCGTCTTGAGCGAGGGGAACGCCACCTTCTACTGCTAAAATATATTGCCCGTCGTACTGCTCCATTACCTCTTCCAGATGCTGCTCAAAGGGCTCACCTGCGGCTGCAGACAAGGTATCGCTGTACTCCAGAGCAACCATATTGAATATTACATCAGACACCAAAGGTGACTGCGACCTGATAAACGACTCATCGCATCCAGTACACTCATGACCATGCAGCCAAATAACTACTGGCAAAGCATTTTTCTCTGCAGCTTCGATAACTTCCGGCAACATTGTCACAGACATTCCTAACATTCCTGTAATAGTTACACATGCTTTCAGAAAAGACCTACGACTCATTTCCCGTTTTTGGAATAGGCTCCACAACGAATCTCTATTCTTCATATGCCATCCTCCCTTACAATTAAATTTTTAGATATGATGTACTGCGCCATATTTTCCCTTGACTGCATTGATCGGGCATACATTCTTATAGGCATCATATATAATCAGCAAACAAGCAGATTATATTTATGTTATTGAGTAAAATCTTCCATATATTGCTTGATGACACCAGTTATTCCTGTGATATCTTCCAATGGATAACAAGGAACCCCTACCTGCCAGTCAACATCACTGGCAATAGCCAGAAGTTCATCAGGCCTACACAATAATTCTTGATGTACTGTTGAACGAAAAACCTCTATTTTCGGCTTATCCCCTCGCTTAAATCCTTCCGTAAGAATCAGATCAACCCCTGAAATCATGGCAATCATTTCATCAAGGCTTTTTTCAGTTGTCACTTTTTCGATCATCGCCATTTTGTGCGGTGAAGAAATGGCCACAACATCAGCGCCGGCCTGAGCTAGCCGCCAGGTATCCTTACCAGGCTGATCCATAGTGAACTGATGAGCATCGTGTTTAATTACAGCTAACCTGATTCCATCTATTTTTAACTTCCGAATAACTTTTTCCAATAACGTGGTCTTGCCTGTTCCTGATTTTGCTACGATGGATATCACTGGGATCAGTCGACAATTCATCTTTTTGCCTCCTTTTTCATACTAACCCAATATAAACTGCCTATCCTATCACTGCTTTGCGACTGAATCTTTCGCTAATTACTAAAAAAACCTACTAAGCGTTTTTGCAGTTGACGACCCCATTCACCTGTCACCATATGCCCTAATTCAAATAGATTCATTTTTAATAAGCCCACGGGCAATTCAAGTTCGCGTTTATCACATACGGTGGATAAATTAGCCCTATCAACCTCTGCTTTAATAGCTTGCAGCAAACTTTCCCGTTTTGCTGCATCTGTTTCCTGCATAATTTGATCAATTTGCTCACTTAGTGCAATCGCTCTTTTAATGCGTTGCTCCACATTCTGCGCTTGCTTTTTTGAAATCAGCTCATACCGGGCCTTGAGCCGGTTCATTCGCAATCCGGCTTCGTACGTTGCCGCCACAATCGTATCACGATCCATCCACTTCGTTTCATAATTTAGGACATATTTCCAGCTAGGCTGAATAAGCGCTTCCCGGTGATCATCAATCGTGTGTCGCAAAAGTTTAAACCCAAACGCTTCCGGATTGGCAAACACTTCACTTCCCGGATCCAAAAATGGTGCAAACGGTGAAATAAAAGGAAATAGCCGTGGCTTTTGCCCATAAACATTAAATTCTTTCATTAAATAAGCGCAGTAATCAATCGTTTCCATCACCGACTGATACGTCTGCTTCGGCAACCCAATCATAAAAAATAAATCAAACCGGCCACAACCAGCATCAAGCGCCCGCTTAATGGTCAGTTCAAGCTCCTCATTGGAATAATGTCGGCCAAATGCAGTTCGTACAATTTCATCATGCGATTCAGGCGACATTTCAAGGATAAATTCAGGAACCGCAGCAGATAACTGCCTAAAAAATTCAGCAGGTGCCGGTTTAAATACTTCGAGCAGCATTTTTCTGGTAGAACCTTTAATCAGTGAAAAAAATTTTTGCACATATTCTGGGCCACCGAAACAAATATCGCCAAGAATGAACACCGGCCCGCGACTCCAGCGAGACATGTTACGCACATCGCGCGCAAGATTTTCCGGCGACCGGAACGCCGGCCTGTCACGCTTACACATCGTTTTCATCGCTGTCACCGACCCACCGCAAGTCCGGCAGGCACATGCACAACCCCGGCAGCTTAACGCCGCCATAATTGGATAGCGCCCCCACTCTTTGAAAGGCAATGCACCAAATAAATCCAGGTTTCTAACTACAGAGCGCACGACATAGGAATAGTCGAGCGTTAGATCGTCCAGTTCCGCCGGACAATAGTCCTGGTCATTCACCTGGATTCGACCGTCCGAATCTTTCCAAGTCAAATTCGAAATTTGTCGGAGCCGAGCCGAATCAACTGTTCCCTCAACCAAATAACGCATCAATTGATACATCGGTTCTTCCGTCGAATCGCCGCGCACCACATAGTCTACTTCCGGCCGAGCTATCAGTTCTTCATGAAAATAAGTAGCAGAAAAGCCCCCAAAAATCACTGGAATATCCGGATGATATTTTTTTACCAACCATGCCACTTCAATAGCACCATGAACATGGGGCATCCAATGCAGATCAATTCCAAACGCCTTGGGATGAAGCTTAGCAATCGCACTGGGAACGTCATAGTTTTTGCTCTGCATCATGCGTACTGCCAAATTCAAAATCCGAACCCGTATACCCCGTTGTTCCAGATAAGCCGCTAAAGTTGTAAATCCAATGGGATACATCTCAAAAACAGGAGTAGAAGGGACCAAATCGCTGATTGGACCATATAAAATTGATTTTTCACGAAAATCATACACACTAGGCGCATGCAAAAAGACTAAATGATTTTTCATTAACTAATGAACTCCTTAGCCAAAGCCAAATCTGCTGGCGTATTCAAATTAAAAAAAAGCTTGTTTAAATCGCCAAATTTGACTAATTTCTCGCCATGCACTTTATAAACTCTGACCCGCTCATACAAATACTGCACTTTTCTCATATCCGAGCGCAGGCACGCTTCAATTGGCTCAATACAGCGTTTGGAATAAACTGCACAAAGCGGTTCCAATTTTCCATCAAATTCCGGCACAACAACATCGTAATTTTGCTTACTCTGCAACAAATAACACAGTAAGTCCGCAGTCAAAAATGGCATATCCCCGGAAACGACGAGGGAATTCTCATATTTAGCCATAAGCAGTCCCGCATGAATTCCTCCCAGTGGCCCCATTTCCGGATAAATATCGACAACCTCCGTCACCCCAGGCAAATCATACTTATTCGTATTGTTACTAGCAATCACAAGATCATCGCTCACTTCACCAAGCACCCTAACTGTTCGCTCAATCAGCGTCTCCCTGTTCGCTTTCAGCAAGGTTTTATCCCGCCCCATACGTGAACTGTGGCCACCCGCCAAAATAATTCCGCTTGCTTTCATCATAGCAACAGAGCGCTTACTTTTTGACCGCAGACAAGTGGCCCACTTCCGGCTGGCACATCAACAAGCACATCGCAGCCGATCATTGATTTCAAAACCCCATTCGTCTGCTTTCCAGTTAATTGAATCTTACTGCCAACGTATTCCCTTTTCAGTCTTCCCCGTAGAAACCGTCTTTGCGGACTTGATTTCTCAAACGGATCGTCCAAAACTGCTTCCAGTGTAAGCGGCATAACCTGCCGTAACCCCATCATTTTTTTTATGACCGGAACTACCAGCAAATCAAACGTAATAAAGGCCGCCGCGGGATTTCCGGATAATCCAATGAGCAGCTTATGATCTTTTTTCGCAGCCATCATCGGCGATCCTGGTTTCATCTTTACCCGCCGAAAAATTACATCTGCGTCAATATGCTGCAATGCTTTCGGCACAAGATCAAAATCCCCCACAGAAACTCCGCCTGTAGTGATCACTATATCAGCTTCGGTCAAAGCTTTACGCAATTTTGTCGCAGTTTTTTCCAGCTCATCGCCTACAATCCCCCCATAAATTGGCTCAGCTCCCAATTCAAAGCAGCGTGCCCCTAAACTATGCAAATTGCTATTATGGATTTTCCCGGGACTGAGGGCTTCTCCGGGATTTACCAGTTCATCGCCGGTACTGAAAATAGCAATTTTCACTTTATTATAAACGGGAATTTGTTCTGCACCAATCGCCGCCAATAGTCCGACAAGCGGCGGTGTAATCAATTCACCCGGCTGGACGATGACTTCCCCGTTGACCACATCTTCGCCAGCTAAAACCACATTGCTTCCTGACTGAAGCTGCTCTGACACAAATAAATCGTTTTCCTCTCGTTTGACCGCTTCATATTTAATAACCACATCGGCTCCAGCTGGCATCGGTGCTCCAGTCATCAATTTAATTGCCGTGCCCGGCGTCACTTTCTTTTTAGCGGCAAATCCGGCCCGGATTTCTTCGATCACGTTTAACTTCACTGGATGCTCGGGCGTTGCTCCTTGTGTGTCGGCCGCTTTCAAGGCATAGCCATCGAGTGGCGACCGATCAAAAGGCGGTACATTTTCCATCGAGCAAATTTTCCGGCTCACCACCCGACCGTTTGCTTGCAATAAACTAACCACGCCTGTATCAACTACCGTCACCTGATCTAATAGCAACGATTGAGCTTCTTCCATTGAAACGCCGCTTTTCATTTGCTGTTTTCCCCCTTTTACCTATGCTCCTGTACCAAACGAACAGACAGGATAATGACAAACTTCACATTTCAGGCATAACCCGCCCAGGCCCAATTTCACAACCATAGGCCGCGTAACCGTCTGCCCCGACAAAACGAGCGGCAGCACAAGGTCAAAAACCGTCGTTTTATTGTACATGACACAACCGGGAAGTCCAAGAATCGGCACAGTTCCTAAATAGGCAACCATCAGCATCGCCCCCGGCAATACCGGGGCACCGTAAGTAACGATTGTCGCCCCGGCCTGTTTAATGCCGGTGGGAGTTACATCATCGGGATCGACCGACATGCCTCCAGTAGTTAAAAGCAGTTCCGCCCCACGATGAATGAGCGTCTGAACTGCTTGAGCAATTTGCGCTGCATCATCGGGAACAATGATCTGCTCTAGCACCTGACAACCATAATGCTCCACCTTTTTTTTGACAACTGGGCCAAACTGATCTTGAATCCGCCCATGATACACTTCACTGCCAGTCGTAATGATACCAACCCGATAAGAATGAAACGGCTTAACTAAAACGATCGGATTTTTCCGTCCAATTTGTTCGGCCTGCAATAATTTTTCTTCCTCAATAACCAGCGGAACCGCTCTGACTCCGGCAATAATATCCCCTTTTTGAACTGGACGATTGTTGCTGCGGGTAGCAACAATCAGTTCTTCAATCATATTCACCTCAAGTAATGACTCTTCATCAATCATACACAAACCGTCCTGAGCGGCTACTAGGTTTACCTTGCCTTCTTTCGGCTCACTCAGGACGAGGCCCGTCCCAGCGACGGCTTGTGCCAGCCGAATCCCGGCTTCATTTTCATGTACTTTTCCCGCTTCCATTTTCCACACGTAAATATGCTCTTTTCCCAATTTCAACAGTTCTGGGATATCTTCTTCCGTAATGATATGCCCTTTCTTAAAAGCTCTTCCCTTATATTCACCTGGAATAATTTTCGTAATATCATGACACAAAACATTGCCTACAGCTTCTTCAACATTAACGACTTCCACCCTGGCTCATCTCTTTCCCAATGTTTATTGACTTTACCCTATGATTTCAATTTTATCGCCAGCCTGAACCCAACCAGATGTAAGCACCTTGGTAAAAATTCCTTCCCGCGGCATAATACAATCACCGGTTTTCTGCCTGATCGCACAACCAGCATGACATTCTTTACCAATTTGCGTCACTTTCATCAAGGTCTCACCGACCTTTAGTCGGGTCCCGACTGGCAGTTCGAATAAAATAATTCCCTCGGTTGTCAAATTTTCGGCAAAACTTCCTGTCGCCAATTTTCCAAGTCCCATTTCTTCCATTTTATGAATGCTTTCATTTCCCAACAAACTAACCTGCCTATGCCACTTGCCAGCATGAGCATCCCCTTTTAATCCCCATTCCACAGCAAAATAGCCTTTCTCAATCGCATGCTTCTGTTCGCCTTTTTTTTCGCTGATATTTACAGCAAGTACTTTTGCCATTTTGGCCACCCCTTTATCACGCTATTTCGCTATTTTCGTATCAACCTTGGCCACATTCTGTGGCTGTCCCCCGCAAAATATCTAATGCATGATCCAATGCCGGCAAAACCGCTTCCAGTGACTCGCGCACACCTTTGACGCTGCCCGGTAAATTAATAATTAACGTCTTGCCCCGAATCCCAGCAACCGCCCGCGACAGCATCGCCTTCGGCGTTTTTTGCAGCCCACAATAACGTATAGCTTCCGAAATTCCTGGTGCCGCCTTTTCAATCACCGCCAAGGTCGCATCAGGAGTCACATCCCGACTGGAAAAACCGGTTCCCCCTGAAGTCATTAATAGTTCCAATGATAAATCATCGCAAACATGACAAATTTTTGCCTGAATCAATTCTTTTTCGTCCGGGATCATTTCATAGTACTCCACTGCAAAATTAGCTCCCAAAGACTCGCGAATTTGCTGACCGCTCCTGTCTTCCCGCTCCCCGCGTGCTCCCTTGTCACTCATAATCAAAATTCCGACCTTATGCATCCGATCATTTCCTCCCTAATTTTTCGTTTCACCCTCTCTAATTACATGACCGCTTTTTCCTCCTGATTTTTCCAAAAGAGCGATATCGGTAATTTTTATCCAGCGGTCTACAGCTTTGCTCATATCGTAAATTGTCAGTGCCGCAACACTTGCGCCGCTAATCGCTTCCATTTCTACGCCCGTTTTCCCTGTTGTTTTTACTTGACAATGAATTACGATTTGTGATTTTATCTCATCCAGCTTAAAGGTAATATTAACCGAAGTAAGCATGAGTGGATGACACATGGGAATCATTCCCGCCGTTTGTTTCGCGCCCATGATCCCGGCGACCTGAGCCACGCCCAGCACATCGCCTTTTTTTATTCCGCCGGTTTTAATCAGCTGCAACGTTTCCGGTAGCATCTGGACCACTGCCTTGGCAATGGCCATTCGCACTGTATCTTTTTTTTCACTTACATCCACCATCTTGGCATGACCGTCTTCATTAAAATGAGTAAATTCCATCATTATCCCCCAATTTGATACATTTTGCGTTCATTATCTGCCCCCCAGCCTTCGGACATATGATGTCGATTCGGTTTCTCCTGAATCGCTTTTTTGAGTAATTCCGCTAGTTTCTCGTCATTTACCTGATTTTGTAAGGCAAGTTTCAGATTGATTTCCTTTTTGCCAAACAAACAGCCCCGCAACTTCCCGTCGGCCGTCATTCGAATCCGATTACACTCACCGCAAAAGTAATGGCTCATGGGACTGATAAAACCAATGCTTCCCTTACCGCCTTGGATATTGTAGCTTTTTGCTGGCCCGCTCCCCCGTACGGTCAGTCCAGTAAGAAGCTCATAATTTCGCGTTACAATTTTTTTCACTTCATCTACCCCCATCAACCGTTCTTTTTGAAAAAAGGGCAAATCGCCAATCGGCATAAATTCAATAAACCGTACGTGCAAAGGTAGATCATAAGCCAGTTTGGCAAAATCCGAAATTTCCTGGTCGTTGATGCCCCGCATAACAACTACGTTGAGTTTTACCGGTGTCATGCCAATTTCCAGTGCTGTTTCAATCGCCGCAGTCACCTGTGATAGCTCTCCGCGCCGGGTAATATAACGGAATCGATCTTCCTGTAAACTATCCAGACTGAAATTGATCCTGGTAAGCCCGGCAGCCTTTAATTCTTTGGCCATACCAGTAAATAAAGTTCCGTTTGTCGTCATCCCAATATCTTCAATTTGTGAAATCCGGGAAATTGATTGAATCAACTTCGTAATCCCTTTCCGCACCAGCGGCTCCCCGCCAGTTAACCGAATTTTACGAATTCCCAGTTTGGCGGCAACAGCGATAACCCGGCCAATTTGCTCCAAGGATAAAATTCCCGGATGACCAATGTTTTCCACACCTTCCTCTGGCATGCAGTAGCGGCACCGCAAATTACAGCGATCCGTCACTGAAACACGTAAATAATCAATTTCTCGTCCATAATTATCTAGCATAAATATTGCTCCCTTCATTTTAATCAACATGAAAATAGGAAATGACAGGGAATACTCACTAAAATAGAGCTTTAAAAATAAAATTTTCGTACAGGAAACGTACGAAAACTTTATTTTCTAAAGCTCTCAGAAACGTCTCCTTTCCAAACAGGAGGCAATAAGATTTCTCTCATTACCCTGTGGACCTATCGGCCCAGGCCATGCTGCCTTAGAAATCGTTAGGCAGTATAACTCGGAGATTTTCATGTCTAATTTTTATGATTACCATAACTCCCGATCACCCAGACTGGTGAAGGCAGGACCAGCATAGCTGCTCCCAGACACTTTTTCATATTTATCCCACTCCGCCAGTAATATCTACCACTTTAACCTCGGCACGCTCAATAAACTTCACACAATCTTCCATAACGATTTGTTAGACAATTTTTTTATAATTTTACATTCATTCCGTCATAAGCAATATCTACCGCCGGATACAATGCAAGTTTTTCTTTCAGTTCCCTTGTCGTTACAGCTTGCGCGTAATGAATCGATAAATGCGTCAAAACCGTATGCTTCGCTGCGATTTTTTCTCCCAACGCAATAGCTTGATGGACTGACATATGGGCCCGGGGATACCAGTTATCCCCATAAAACGTAGAATCGCAAATAAGCCAGTCTGCATTTCTCACGCGCTCTTCACTGGTCGACGGCAATCCAGCCGTATCCGTAAAATAAGCGAGCTTCACATTAGGCGATTCCACTAAAATTCCAGCTGTTTCAATGCCATGCTCCGCTGGCAGTGGCGTAATCTGTAATTGCTTGATAACAGCCGTTTCGCCGAATTTCCAGGGCCGAATCTCCATCACATCGCTTAGCTGGGGAAAAGCGGCTTGAAACGATTCCACCGCACTAGGCGGCAACCGAAACAGTATACTTTTTTTTCGATTAAGCCGCACATAATACTCCAATTCTCCCAATCCGCCAAAATGATCGTAGTGCCAGTGAGTCAGCCAAACTTCATCAAAACAGGTAATATTTTGACAAATAAGCTGCTGCCTAAGATCTGGTGAAGCATCAATTAAAATCTGGTAACGGCCATCTCGAATCAATGCGCCACTACGAGTTCGGCTGATTTTAGGATTATGCCTGGCTTCGCGACATTCCGAGCAATCACAGAAAAAAGAAGGAATACCCGGACCGGCTCCCGAGCCAAGAATCGTAAAATCTCTAACTGTCTTTTCGACCATGGTCATATCACCGTCCTTCTTTCCGTCATCATGGGCATCGGTTGGCATCGCTCCCGATCCGGACAAATCTGACACTGTACGTCAAAAGGGTGGGCTAACGAGGTAAAATCACAACGAATAAAACCCTGTTTTTCGTAAAATTTTGCGGCACTGCCCTTGGCTAGTGTTGTCAGCCGATAGAATCCATTAGGACTTTTTACGGCATTGCGACAATATTGCCAAGGCCGACGCATCATTCCATTGAGCAATTTACCACCTATATTTTGATGCTGCCGCTCTGGGGTGACGGCAAATACAGCTAAGTGAAAATTCATCTTTGAGTCCAATTGACTCAACATGGCCCCGGCCAAAATAACATGGTCTTCTTTCATCACAACATGATGCTCAACAGGGCCGGCCATATCCATGTCATACTGCAAAAAAATTTCTCTTAAGGCTTGTTCTTCCTCTACTGTAGCAAATTCAATTGTTTGCGTTATGACCATCCCCCTTTTTTTGTTTTGTCAGCACCCTTATTTTTTGGGATCAGCCAAAATACCTTTTCCTGCCAGCGTTTTTGTAAAACAACGCCAAACAAAGCAATTTGCTGTTCACTTATAAATAACAAGCAAGTTTCGTGCCAATTATAAAAAATAAAGTCTGTCCTGAATCCAATGACTTAATTGCCTTTTTAAGTTGGAAAACCATCATCAATTGTATCAAATACAGTTTTATTTTGCGAAAATTTACGCTTTATTCTCATTTTGAAACTACAAACGTACTAACTGAACTTGCTACCGAATAAAAATTTAAAATAAGCTACCGGAACATTACTATTATATAGAAACACAGTTTGATTGCAATGTAAATCAATTGCAATCAAACTGTGTTAAGGGGGGCCTAAATTTATGGTTTGTTCTTCATGACGATCTCATTTTGCCCTATTTTCCAAATGGACAAACAGGATAGGTGCAATTTTTGCAATTCAGACACAGACCTCCATAACCCAAAGAAGCAAAATCCAGTTTAGTCATCCACTCACCTGCCAACACTCTGGGAAATACGAGATCAAAAATTGTAATCTTGGCATACATGCCACACCCCGGCATACCCATAATAACGGTATCGCCATGATATGCTAGCATAAACATAGCTCCAGGCAATACCGCTGTTCCATATGTAACGACTTGCGCACCCGTCGCCCGAATAGCATCCGGCGTTACATCATTAGGATCAACTGACATACCGCCAGTAGCAATAATTACATCCATCCCGCGATTTTTATACTCCGTAATCGTTGCTGCGATGCGGTCGCGGTCATCCGGTTGGAAAACAATATCAACCATTGTCGCTCCATATGACGCTACTTTTTCGGCAAAAATTGGTGCGTATCGATCCTTAATACGACCATAATATACTTCGTTACCTGTAATGATAGCGCCCACTTTCAGATTACGCAGCGGCTTCACGGAGATAATTCCAGTATATTGATTGGCAATACTTTCCACAGACAAGACCATTGTTTCGTCCACTACTAGTGGAACGACCTTAATGCCTGCCAATAAATCACCACGTTTTACTAATATATTGTCATGGCGAGTTGATACCACCGCATTTTCCACCGCATTAATAGCCGTTACTGCATGTCGATTTACTTTTAATAAGCCGTCCACTTGTGCCTGAATATTAATGCGGCCTTCCGATGGCTCTGTCATCATAACATTTTCACCGGCTACGGCCTGAGCAATACGGGCTATTGCATCGTTTTCATGTACTTGGCCTGGCAATAAATCAATAAGGAAAATTTGATCTATACCAATATTTTTCAAATACGGAATATCTTCAGCGCAGATAACATGACCTTTCTTAAATAGCTGTCCTCCATATCCTGGCATATTTTTGGCCAAATCGTGTCCCAAAACCATCCCCACTGAGTCTTCCGTATACACTTTGCGTAATGTCACCCTAATCCCTCCCATGCCATAGCATAATATATTAAAAGCCTGTTAAGACGACTGGTACGTTATCCATAACATGCTATAGTCGAGCCAGACTTTGGGTCTACCTTGCTCGTGACACACGACAAGGCAAACCATTATACGCTGAGGTTCCAATCAAGGGGTCAGATGTTTCATAATCAGCATTAGTCAAAATATTACCATTGGCTATCCATAAGCCGCCCAAACTTGGTTCAGACTCCGCCATTTCCGGATACCACCAGCCATATTCAACACTGATTACATTATCACACATTGTAGTAATTTTTACAATAAAACGGGCTTTCCCTCGTTCTGTTTCAACCCAGACTGGACAACCTTCCTCCAGACCAAACCGGGAGGCTGTTACGGCACTCATTTGTGCCCAAGGCTCAGGGTGTACGGCTCTTAATGAATCAAACTGGCGAAAACTCGACGCGTAATATGGCTGAAACCGCGCACCGGTTATTAGTTTCAACGAAAAATCTTGCTGTTCTAAAAGCGTTTTAGGCACCGGCAAAGGATGATAGCCAATTTCCGCAAGCAGTTCACTGTATAACTCTATTTTACCACTCGTTGTAGCAAACCCCATCGTTTGTCCCGTCCGTGAATCAACTTGCTCTTGCTTTTGATGATCTTCTGGCGGACAATACAATCCCGATTCGCAAAAATCATTCCAAGTAAACCCGGTCGGAGCCAATGTCGCTTCCAGACTAGCTTCAAGGCTTTCCCACGGCCATTCTTTTTCTTGTCCCAGCCGTAGACCAATTTCCCGCCAAAAATCATAGTCATTGCGGCGCTCATAATAGGGTTCAACCGCTGGTCCGCCGCCATATGCTATATTCGCTGTGCCAGCTTTTGTTTCAAAAAGGGGCCGCTCTAAAGCACCCGCGCTTGGCAACACATAATCCGCCAACATGGAAGTAGGCGTTTGGAATAATTCCAAGACGACCAGCAAATCCAGACTTTTTAATGCTTCATAAATTAGATGCGTATCCGCCTGCGTCAACAAAGGATTCGTCGCCATTACGATGAGAGACCTGACTGGATAAGGCTGCCCCGTCAGCATCGCCCGCCAGACTAAATTCGGTTGAGCAGATGTCAAATAACGCATCGGCAAACGTTTACCATGTTGAAGCGTTAGTTTCCGAATGCGCTCATAACCTGGATAGGATTGCAATAACAGTTTATTCAGTTGTTTTTGACGAGCAGCTTCTGGAAGCTGCTCGCTTAATTCCAAATCAATTTCTGGAATAAAATCGGGCATTTCGTTGATATGAGAAGCTCCAGGTACATCTACATTACCGGTAATCGCTTTTAATATTGCCAACGCGTGATGCGTTGGCACACTGTTACAGCCTATTTGATCGATGCCACGCCCGGAAAACAAGGTTGCAGGAACGCTGTGGGCATACAGGCGCGCCGCTTGCACGACCGTCTCCACTTTTACGCCGGTAATTTTTTCCACATACATAGGTGTATAAGAAGCTACGTGCTTAGCCAAGCGTTCAAAGCCATGACACCACTTATTAACAAATTCATTGTTATAGAGATGTTCAATAATAATTACATGAAGCAACCCTAATGCCAAAACACTGTCCGTACCTGGACGCACTGGCAGCCAAATAGTCGCGATTTCAGCAGTTCGCGTTCGCCGGGGATCGATGACAATTAAAGGCTTATTTGTTTTCCTGAACCGTAAAATTTCGCGCCACAACAAGGAGTTATCCGATTCTGACGGGTTCACTCCCCAAAACATCGCACAACTTGTATTCTCCGGATCCAACTCACTCTCTATCGGCCAGCCAAAGATCACCGTATTGATCCAAGTACCCGGATTCCAACATATCTGGCCAATCCCCATATTATTCGGACTGCCAAACAAATTCATAAAACGATGCAAAGGCCAATAAATGGCGTGTGGCCCACCGATGCAGGTAGCCAGCATCTCCGGACCATACTGGTTTTTAAGGAGCTGTATTTTTTCAGCAATTTCATCCAGAGCTTGCTCCCAGGTAATGCGCTGCCATTGTCCGCTGCCACGCTCGCCTACCCGCTTAAGCGGATAATTAACCCGCTTGGGATGATCGATAAATTCCGGTGCCAACCGCCACCGACGGCAACCGCGTTGGATACTTTCATCCCCGGGATATTGAGTGGGATCTGGATGAACCGCTTTTACTCTTTCGTCTTCAGTCACTGCCATTAATCCGCACTGATAACCACAAAAACGGCAATTTGTTTTAATAAATTTTTCTTCTGACATAATATTACCCTGAGCAAAAATTACTTGCTCTTCCTTTTTCCATAAATATCAGTCAATTGATAAACACAAAAAGGAACAATACGACCATCCGGTCCGGTAACAGTCATACTGCATTCCCTCAGTTTTTTCAGATCAAGATTCCTAGCATCCATAAAATTCATCATGACAATCGATAATCCCGGGCCAATTTCCGGGAACATTTTGCCAGCAATATCGGGAAATACAGAACCTTGCGGGCTATCCGGATCAAAATAAGCCACATATTCCTGGGGCGTAATCATAGACGTTAACGGTTTGATTACTCCTTGATCTTCAATAAGATACGTAGCCGCATCACACAGCGGATGCGAACACCCTAATGGCCAAAAATCATACGGTTTCACCATTCCATTGCTCTGCTCCGATAGCATAAATGCCACATCGCCTATCGACAAACGGCGTTTAGGAGCAACATCAAAACGTCCGGATCCAAAAGCGGGCTGATAAGCAATGCCCGCAATCACATCTCGATTTTTCAATGCAAAATTCAATACAGCTCCCATTTGGTCATCGTTAATACCTGATATAACTGTCATCGCAAGAACAACCTGAATGCCGACTTCCCGGCAATTCTCAATCGCCTGTAATTTTTTCGCCAATATATCTTGACCGCGAATTGTTTTGTAAACTTCCTTGGTTACCCCGTCAAATTGCAAATAAATTCCACTAATTCCAGCTTCAACTAAACGTGCTAAATATGCAGGATCTTCCGCTATCACCATGCCGTTAGTATTAACTTCAATCGCTATAAAACCGCTGCATCTTCCCAACGAAACGATTTCAGGCAAATCCTTCCGGACTGTAGGTTCGCCACCGGTCAGCTGAATACTGGTCTGCGGCCCAGTTTTCGCCAGAATATCCTTATACATCATTTCAAAAACTGTCAGCTCTGGATCCGGCGGCGACGAAGCTTGCCTTTCGCCAGCCGCCATGAAACAAACTGGACAACGCAAATTACACCGTTGGGTAGTTTCAAGTTCCACTAAAGTCGGGTGCCTGAGATGGGATGAACATAGCCCGCAATTCTGCGGGCAGCTTTGCAGCGAAGGAATTGGCTGCGCTGGCGGGATACACGGGAATAGGAAACTTTTCATCCATTGATAATGATCAACGTCCGGCCATAGATAGGCTGTGAACGCTCCATGCTCAGTACATACCTTTTTCATATAAACAGCATGGTCTTTAACAACAATTTGCGCTTCAATTACCTTGAGACAAACCGGGCAAACACTTTTCGTAGTATCCAGGATATCATTTTTCGCAGTATTTTCAGCTAATTGCATAACCTAATCTCCCAACCTAATCAATGATTCATATTCTTGTATTATTTATTCCAGGCTCTAAGGAAAGTTTCGTCACCTTTAGGCAATCTGGATCGGTACTTTTGCTCCCCAGGCAGCCAAGTCCGATCTTCGCCACCACGTATAACCAAAATACGCATGATAATACCGCCTAACAGGACCAACGCTGCACCGATTGCTTGAGTGCTTTGTGAAGATGACAATGTTAGCACTAAAGGCAGCAACGTCCCTAGTAAAAGAAAACCAATTTGAAAGATGGAAGAAAGATCACCTTTTATCCATCTTTGCGAAGCAATTGCCTCAGCCGAAGTCCCTCCGCTCCTCTTCACCAAGATATAGCCAAACCAAAGAAGCAGTTGAAAGGTCAGCAATCCTGCTGCTAATTTAGGGAAAGTTCCTAAAACATCCGTCAATGTTGACGGTGGGAGCACAAATCCACTTAAAATGTGTGCCGCAACACCAGTAACAAGGGATGAAAGCAAGAACAGGATTATCATTCCGGGGCCATTCCAGAAAGGACGACCTTTATGACGCCCCAGTAGTACTCCAGGGTAACTGGCTACTACTAAACCGCAGACCATACAAAGAACCGCAAAAATCTTGCGGGCAAACACCCAGCCGCTCCAAAAAAACATGTCAATGCCGAATGAAGCATACACAAAGCCAAACGTGATCGCAAATGACATAAACCAAGCGCCTATGGTCAGAGTGGCCTTGGGATTCATAAAAACCCGTAAGGCCTGAAATGGACGTCCTAACTCTAAAATCAGTATGGATGCCCCTATCCCAATAAATACCGGTGCAAGTAAATTACCAAGCAACGAGGTTCTTCCCGTGCCGATAAACAAATCCAAGATTCCAATAATAACAAGCATTCCGCCGCCCATTCCAGCAAGGAAGATATCGACAGCTAACAACCATCCCCAAACATCATGCTTTTGATCCATCAGAGTTTCACCTCCGATTCGCAAATATAAAACGCGTATGGCTCAGTGCCAAGTTCCCCCAATAAGCGTACTGGATGGCTACTGTTTACCAATTTGTAAACTTCACTGGTCTCATCTTCCATGTCACCAAAAATGCGAGCCTTTTGGTGACATGTCTGTACGCAATACGGCAGTTTACCGACATGAACCCGTTCCTTACAGAAGTCGCATTTTTGCACCGTTCCTTTTTCATGATTAGGAACCCGCGCACCATAAGGACAGGCCATAATACAGGCTTTACAGCTGATGCATTTTTTCTCTTCGATAAAAACAATTCCCTCCGGACTCTGTTGGGAAGCTCCTGTCGGACAAGCGTCCACGCAGGGCGGATTGCCGCAATGCATGCACAGAAGAGGCAAATTCATCATATGAACATTTGGAAAAACTCCGGTAGGACCGATCGTGGTCACGGGGTTATAAATCATTTCTAAAGGCAGGTCATTATGCACTTTACAAGCGACTGTGCATGAATGGCAACCAATACAACGCCGCGTATCTAATATCATTGCATAACGCGCCATCTTATTTCGCCTCCTTCTCGTTCGCATCCGTTACTTTATAGACTTTGCATAATAAGCCACGGTTCGCCCAAGCGCCGCTCAACGGGTCACAATCATCGTCGGCAACACTGGTCAGAACATTCGCATTGGATTCCAGATAACCACCTAATTCCGGCTCACGCATGTCTCTTTCCGGATACCACCAACCACGTTGAGTATAGACAACGCGTGGATCAATTCCTTGCGTCAAATTTGCCTTTTGCTTGATCCGACCGCGCTTGGTTTCAATCCAAACCCAATCCCCATCTTTAATAGACAATTCAGCTGCTGTTGCCGGATTGATATCCATATACGGTTCATGGCGGATAAAACGCAGTTCTTTGATTTGGAAATGCTCAGAGTGATGGAACGGCATAAATCCACCACCGGTAGTCAAGACCAATGGGTACTCCTTTGCTAAATCCGGATCATCTACTTCATTTTCTGATGGTCCTATGTACGTCGGCAGGGGCGGATAGCCTAGTTCCTCGAGAACACTAGAGTATAATTCCACTTTTTTCGAAGGAGTGGCAAACCCGATTCGCTTATATTTCTGATACTCTCGTTCAGGGAAATGGTAACGGTAGTTTTCTACGAATTCGTCGTAACTCTCAACCCCATACCCAAGAGGAGCAATTTTGCTATAATAAGCATCTTCTACCGTTTCCCATGGCCACATTTCTCCCTGTCCCAAACGGATTCCCAAGTCGCGCCAAAAATTGTAGTCATTGCGGCGTTCATACATCGGCTGGATTGCCCGTTGTGACGCCAGTAGGAAGTCGGCGCATCCGTATGAACTGGTGATTGTCGGTCTTTCAAGCGCTCCGGCTACCGGTAACACGTAATCCGAAAGCATCGCAGTTGGAGTCAGCCAGTATTCACATGTCACCAGGAATTCAACTGCTTTCAAAGCCTCTAATGTCAATTTTGATTCGCCATAAGAATTAATCGGATTCGTGGCCGAAACCAGTAAAGCCTTAACCGGATAAGGCTTTTCCGTCAAGATCGCCCTGAAGACAGATGGCGGATGAGCTTCGCACATCCATTCTGCCGTAGGAGCTTTGCCCCATACTTCTTTCGTCAGTTCAGCAATGCGGCTGTAGCCCGGCCAAGTAACCATTTTAAATTTGTCAGAGCCAATTTGTTTAGCTTTTTGCTCATCTGGCAGTTGATCATTGGCTTCCATTTCTTCGTCTGTGACAAAATCCGGACTAGGACCCGTCAAAAGATCAGAGCCTGGAGCATCCAGATTTCCGGTAATGGCGCGAATTAGGGCACGTGCTTGCATAGCCGCACCGGCAGATTTGCCAATTTGGTCAATAGAAGTTCCCCACTGAATATTACCCGGTTTATTCATCGCATACATCCGGGCACTTTCGCGGATCTGATCCGCACTCAACCAAGTTAACGGCTCAGCCCATTCCGGAGAATACTGCTCAACATGATCAGCCAGTTCGCCGAACCCAACACACCATTCATCGACAAACTCCGGATCAAACAACCCTTCATAAATAATAACATGCAACCAAGCCAATGCCAGTGCCAAATCTGACCCTGGACGCAATGGCAGCCACATATCCGCTTTAGCGGCAGTTTCAGTATAACGGGGATCAATAACGATGACTTTTAGTCCTTTTGCTTTCAAGTCCATAATATGATGTATTTCCGGCATCCCAGATGCACCCGGGTTTTGTCCCCACAAAACTAGGCAGCGGCTGTTGTCCAAATCCAAATCAAACGGACACCATCCATAAATCGCTGTTTCCACCATAAAAGTAGGAATCCAGCATAAATGCGCATTATGAAATCCATTCGGGCTACCAAACAAATTCATAAATCTTCGACGGGCCCAGTCGTCTGTACGCTGGGTTCCTCCAGCCGTAGCAACAGCTTCTGCACCAAATTCATCACGAATTTTTGAAAGTTTCTCGGCAATTTCATTTAATGCCTGCTCCCAGGAAATTTGTTGCCACTCTCCGGCGCCACGTTTGCCGACCCGTTTTAGCGGATAATTAACCCGTGCCGGATGGTCAAGATGCTTCATAGCAATATTTCCCCGACTGCACAATCCGCCTTGATTAGTAGGAAAGTCAAGATCTCCCTCGATATCAAGCACTTTGCCGTCTTTGACGTATGCCAGCACACCACAGTTCTGGTGGCAAAAGTAACAGCAGGATTTTTTTACTTGAATACCTTCTTGTTCTAAATCGATATTCTTACTCATGTTGCCTCCCTTCAGGCGTTCTCATATTACCAATTTTGTTTCCAAAGCTTAACTATTATAAACTTGCTCAAGTAATTTATCTTATCGCCCGGACAAAATTTGGTTGTTTGCGTCGCTTGAACATTAATTATGCAATAACCGTGCCAGTTTATTCACACCCATGGAAAATGGCTTACTATTGGGATTATGCTGGATTTTATTTTATTTTTTTTAGAACGATTTTCTTTCTTATCGTGTCAAAATGATACGATAACTTAAAACATTTGCCAAAAAAGCCATTATGCCGATTCCGATTTTGCGATCACATTATCACTTTAAGCATTTTATCTATTTAATCAACGAAAGTGCCACTGAATAAAAAAAGAGCTTGCATCTCTACAAACTCTTAATTCCTATGATGGCTCCAGATAAATTCAATCCGCCGAGCTTTCAATCAATAATCAATATTATATTCCTTTAATTTTCTATACAAAGTTGAACGGCTTATGCCCAATAACTCGGCTGCATTAGGCACGCAATTGTTTGCATATGCCAGAGCAGTTTCAATGGCGCTTTTTTCCATCTTTTCCAGACAAAGCATATCACCTATTTTCTCATTGCTAGTTATCGCCATACCGTCAATTTTAATCGGGCAAGTAGCCAAAGGAATATAGCTGGGAAGATTATCAGGTTTAATAATTCCATCCATAGAAGTATTAACCGCATAGATCATCGCATTCTGTAACTGTCGGGCATTACCAGGCCATTCATATTGATTAATTATTTTCTGTGCTGCCGGGCTGATTTGTGGGACCTTCCAGCCCTGCTTATGGCAATATTTTCCAATGAAGAATTTGCTTAAGATTTCAATATCACAACCTCTTTCGCGTAATGGAGGAATTTTAATCGGCAGTACTGCCAAACGAAAGAATAAATCTCCACGAAATTTTTTTTCAGTTACCATTTGATAAAGATTTTTATTCGTAGCGGAAATCAGCCGGAAATCGACTTGCTTGTAGCGTCTGCCGCCTATGCGCATGACTTGCTTGTCCTCCAGAGTCCTCAGCAAAACAGCCTGCAATTCAATGGGCATATCGCCGATTTCATCCAGAAAAAGCGTCCCGCCATGCGCCAACTCAATTTTACCTGGTCTCCCACTGCGCTCAGCACCGGTAAAACTACCGCCTTCATAGCCGAACATTTCGCTTTCGATTAATTGCGATGGCATAGCTGCGCAGTTCACGGCAATAAAAGGGCTCTGGGGACGGTATATATTATGGATAGCTTGGGCAAATAGTTCCTTGCCGGTACCGCTTTCCCCGATTAAGAGAATATTATCGGCCGTACTGGCAAAGCGTCGTGCCATGACAACACTTTTTTTAAATTCAAAATTATCCCCAACAAGATGTTCAAAAGTATTATTCGTCAAACTACCGGATCTGTTATTAATTTTAGCAATTATTTTCTCGGAAGAATTCAATTTAAATACAACAATATCTAATTTCTGCGTGTACGGATTAAACGCCGGACGAATACAAACTTGGTGTAGCTGGCCATCAGTACCCCCACAAATACATTCTTTTGTAGTAACAATTTCACCCTTTTCAACCAATGTCATGATGGAAGAATCAATGCTAAGAAAATCGTTAATATTTCTATTCTCTATTTGGTCCGGCCTGAGCTTCAAAATGCGCATGCCTTCCTTATTGATATGAATTATCTTCCCAACGCGGTTAGTAACAATAATTCCTTCGTTGACTATAGCCAATGTAGTATTTAGTGCATTACGAACAGTTGCAAAACGATCCATGGCAATTTGAAAATGGCAATTAAAAGTTTCTGCCTGCTCACTGGCATCACAAAAATCATTGGTAACTTTGGCCAGCTTGAACTGAGTCTCAATCGCTGTCGCCAGAGAAGTAACCAAACCCAAACTGTGCAAGCACATTTTTTCAAGAACTTCTTCCCCGGGTGGTTCCTGCAAAGGTCGGTTCAATAGAACCAGGGCAGCATTGACTTTGTCATTTTCATCCCTAATCGGAGCGGCGGAAGCAATGCAGCTCTGAAAAGCCACACAATAATGTTCCGGACCCAATAATTGTACGGGCCGCTCAAGGCGGATGCAAAGTTCATGGGCAGTAGTACCTTCTGAATGCTCATCGGAAACAATTCCCGTGCGGGGATGGTTTTCAGGAAATAGGGGAGAATTTTCCCAACTTCCTTCATTCAACAAGACTATCCTGGTCTTGTCAAATAAATACAATATGTCCCCGCAAGACAGAAACATGTCTTTAAAATTTTCAATCAATGAATTTGTGACTTTGATCAGCAAATGATATTTATCCATTATCTCGGACAACTTTTCCTGGTTTAAATTGGAATGGCCGATTACAGAATAAGGATTTACACCCATCTTGCGGGATCTGAGCCAAGAAGCGACAACATCTTGGTTCATGAAGGGATACCGGCATAGGTCTTCAACATTATTTTGCAAAAAAGCCTGCTTGTATTGCAGTATGGCTTGCCAGCGTTCCTGGGCAAGAGTCCTTTTATTGTCAGTGGCAGAATTAGTTTGTGCAGTTGGAATGTCATGAGTCTGATTGAAAATGGCCACTTTCAGTTCCTCCTATTATTTCACTTAAGAAACAACATAAATACTCGCCTATGGCTGGTCAATAACCGCATACCGGGCTCAAGTATGATAGTACATAATTTGAGTGAATAAGGCTAATATTCTCACTTTTTATTGTAGATTGTTTTGGTAATTATGTCAAAATGACACTATCATAACAAAATATATCAAAAAAAGTCTATGCTGCGCAGGGTTGCAATACAATGTTATCGGCAAATGCACCAGCAATACAACTGGGATATCTGAGCCACTTTGGCTTAAATATCCCAGTTTTCTGTGATTATTATAAACCGAATAAGCCTGCCTTTATATCACCGTTCAATTTTCCGGTACCTTAGCCGCAGATTCGATACCCATTTCCTGCAAAATTTTTATGGTCCTTTTAGGCGACACGATCTGGGAATCATAGTGCTCTGCCAATTTCAAAGTATTCATGATCGGTATAAAGCCGCCCAGATCTTCCGGAATATCAATATCCGGCACCATTTCAAGCAGGCTGAGTGGAATGGCATTTTCCATCGCTTTCTGTACGACTAGATCCAGCACCGTAGCACCTTCCATATTATAAAAAAGCTGCTCAAAGTTAAAAGGCGTAGTGCATGTGTAACCAATAATATTGAACCCTCCCGCCTGATCAGCAGATTCAACCATTGCGGCGCCGATATTCGACCTAGAGCCTTCACATCGTTTGACGCAGTCGAACGCGCTCTGGCTTAAAGCAAGTTTTTCCAACTTTTTTACAGCGTCTTGCAAAGTTGCCGACTGCAAACCAGGCATATCTCCGCCCACGATGAAAATGCTATCGGCTAATCTTTCGTCTCTTCCGTCCCGTAATATATAATCAGCCGCATATTGCATAGCAGCATCAAAACAACCCCCTTGATCCGGGAACATTTCCTTGATCGCTTCGGGGGCAGAAACAGTTGCAATCAATTGTTTCAAATAGCTCCTATCTCCCAATTGATTATAACAGATATACACATCACCGCAATTCGAGACAATGCACTGATCCACCACATCCAAAAGACAGGCTTCATAAAACTTTTTTGCTTCTACAGGCGTGAATATCCCGCCACAGTCTATTGTCAGCCTAGTTTTTGTTTCGCCTTCTTTAGGTACTTTCGTAAAGATAACAACTGCATTTCGCATCCAATATCATCTCCAACTTACTTATGAGATTATCTTGACCCTAATCTTGTGCAATTTTTTCTTGCTTTGTTATCTTATAATGCCGGTGAATTCAAAATTGCAAAAATCTCTCCACTTCAATATGCCCATAAAAATCTTGCACTCGCCTTTGACCTAAATTCTTACGGTTTGCCTTGAGACAATTCCAATTGGATTGCTTTTTTCGGGCATTGTCCCACACAGGTATAACAGGCGCAGCATTTCTCAGCGGCAATTGCTGCTGCTTTAACGATATCGCCCATCGCTTTCATTTCAATAACCGTTTCCGGACAAAATGCCTCGCATAAGCCGCATCCATCGCAACGTTCTTCATTGATCCGCACCTTGACGGAACAAGCACCTACCTGCTCAGAAGAAATCCCTCTATCAATCACGGGAGGCATATAGATCTTTCTGCGCGCTTCAGGAATGCTTTTAACAGATAGTTTCCTCAGCGAATCCGCCAAGGAATGCATTTGGTTAAACGGTACGGAAAGATATGCTTCAAAATCATTAATATCGCTTATAGCCCTGGCGCCATAACAACCAAAAGATATGTTCATTTTTTGACTTTTCATAACCTGCACTGTCAAATCAGCACAGGTAGAATTATAGCCTGAGGTATGGAATACATGACGTTCACCGCTACCATAGCTGGAAGCACAGCAAAGCCACATGACCTGTTCTGGATAAATTGTAAAGATAACCACATCCGGCTCGAAAGCTGCATCCTCTAATGGAGCAACAATAGAAGCCTGATATGCTCCTGCTTCAAATTCTGGCCGAGAAGCGATCATTTTTTGCGCGCATTCAATATTAGGCAATTTTTTAAACAAAAGATATAATTCTCCTGACCGTAACTTGGGCGACATGGGAACCAACCCCATAATCGCTGCTCCATCAGGACAGGCATGTTTATTAGGTGGCATATAAAGGCTGCTACCCCGCCTGGCAACCGTAATGGCCTGGCAGTGCCGCAGCGGAACAGACGGCTCCGAGACATTATCCGGAATGGGCTCATCAGGTTTCAACAGTTTTACAGCAACAGGCGACCAGCGCAGTGTCAACATATCTTTAAATGCTTTAGCAAGGTCTTTGTTGTTCAAAGTCCCTCATCCTTTCAATCTGCAATAATTTCTTCCCAACGTTTTTCTCCGTCCGAGCCACTGAACATCTTTTCCAACCGCGCCTTACCTCCTTTATAGTCGTCCTGCAAACCCAACAGCAAATTCAGAGCATGAGTCACCGGGATTTCAGAAGAATAATTATCATATTTCAAAACGCAATTGAGACAGTACCCAACAAGTACATCCGCATTGGTTTCACGGACTTCTTGTTGCCGCAGCTTTACTAATTCCTCTACCAATTCAGGGCGAAAATGTGATAATTGCCCGCCACTTCCACAGCAAATGGTATTCATTTGGGTATGAGCCATCTCTCTTGTAGAGAAACCACATTGTTTCAAAGCTTGGCGTACCTGGCTGCCAAATATTCCGGCAAAACGATCTGGACAAGAATCATGAACCGTGTATTGTCTATTGTCACTTTGCTCTTGTTTTGCAAAGTCTATGACTTCATAGACTGTTTGAACGATCACGTCGCAAGCTTGAAACACATCTTGCAGTTCATAATAGCATCCCGGGCAAGCCACGATAATCCGTTTTATATTGTGTTCCTGCACAAACCCTTGCAGACAGCTGCGGAAATCTTTCACTCTCTCCTGCAATCCTATCTGATCGAGCAACTTTCCGCAACACTCCGTCCATACTCCCTTGCAACCGCAACTATCCTTTAAACGTTCATAAATTGCCCGCGTCAAATTCGGAGAATAAGTCATCAAGGTACAGCCGGGGAAAAAACATGTTTCAGCATGACTGAAGGAATTCACGTCGCTATAATCAATTCCATAGTAGCTACGATAGGCATTCATTATATTATTTTTGCGATCAGGCAACAAATAACGGTACGCCGCACTGTCAATCTCGCCACTCTTTACTGCTTCTCTCCGTCGGGCAAGAAAAAGTTGTTTAGGACTCAATCGCTTTGGACAAACAGTTTCGCACGCTCCACATAAGGAGCAGCTTAATGCCTCATACAGCGTAATTCCCCGTTTTGTCATGTCTAACGGTGATTGCCCGCTTTTAGCTAGGAGCGAACAACAATTCGAGCATTGCTTACATTGCAAACATTCGGCCATTAATTTTTCTAGATGATTAGGTTCCATTGCTATTCACCTTATCTTTGAGATTTCTTCACAAGTCTATCTCTGAGTCGGCGTTGTTGCACTTTCTAAACCGATTTTTTCCATTACTTCAATCGTATTAACTGGAACCATAACACTGTCGTCATAGCAAGCAGATAGTTGAAGGGCTCTGAGTACTGGGATCATGCTTGCCAGATCAATGGGAATATCCACATCCGGTGCCATTGCAACCGTAGCTAGAGGGATCTTCTCTTCCTTCGCTTTGGCTACGAGCATATCCAAAGCGGTTATCCCGTCCATATTATAGAATACCTTATGGAAATCAAATGACGTCTCGCAAGTGAAACCAATGATGGAAAAACCGCCTTCTTGGCAGGCTCCTTCTACCATCGCCGCTCCAACGGGGAAATCTGACATCGTCGTCTTATTTGCCACTGCTAGACCAGACTTGCTGACTGCCAACTTTGCCATTTTTCCGTAGGCATCTTGCAATAATTCCGGCTGGAGACTCGGAATGTCCCCGCCAACAATCATGACACTGTCAGCCAGCCGATCCGGAGACCCATTCTTCAGAATATGATCTGCAGCATACTGCATGCAGTCATCGAAACTTCCGCCTTTGTCCGCAAAAATCCCGCGAATCTGTGACTGATCAGCAGTTCTGAGCAGCAAATTTTCCAGATACGCATGATCTCCGTCATGATTATAACAAATCCAAACATCACCGCATTTCGCTGCAATGCATACGTTAATTACATCCAGTACGCATCCCTCATAAAAAGCCATCGCTTCTTCCGGCGTCATAATTCCGCCCTTTTCCGTAGTAAGGCGCGTCTTGGTCTTCCCTAGTTTAGGCACTTTAGAAAAAACAACAATTGCATTTCGCATGTATCTAATCTCTCCTATAAACGTACTTTCGAACAAATCTACTTCTAACAATAAAGCTACTCATATATTATAGATATGCAAACTTCGTGCCAAGAAATTTACCTGCAAAAAAAATGAAATGTTCTTTGTTATATACGATATTTCTTACAGTATATTGATCAGATTAAGAAATTCTTTTTCTTTTTTTGGGAATTATCCGCTTTCAGCGTTTCATTTTGACACGGCAATTTTTTTGATATAAATTTGTATTCATTGTTTTTTTAATTGCAAAAAAAAACCATCGATTGCGATTTAAGTGTCGCTTGCAATCGATGAGTTTTCCTGTCTAATCACCTTTAATTGGCTTTAGTCGGTTTTTCTTCCGGAAGTAAAAATTTAAACTCCGGTTCCTTTTTTCTCAGTTTCCTGGCCTTTTCGCCCACCGTAACTTCAAACCAAACGCCTTCCACCCTGCGCCCCGAAAAAGTTGGTCCAAAACGTACGAATATGGCATCGTCCCAAGCATAGATCTCTTCAAGCGAAGGCTCTAAAACGCGAAGTTTTAACTGGCCATAAGAATAACGGGTATGTTCCAAGGATAATTGCTGCATCAGCTCCGGAATAGAAAGTTCAGTTAGGCCCCTTGATCTCCATGGCCAAATAATATCGAAAACAGCTAACGTATGCTTGCCTTTATACTGTAGCCTCTTCGCCAACTCGTACTCAGTATCGTTCGGCGCAAATTTAATAATTAAAGGCAGCATTTTTTCAGCAAATTGAAACGTTATTTCCTTGTCATCGTACTCGATGGCTTGAAACCATAAGGTGTGAGTCAGTTTTTTATTGATTTCATCATATAATGAGACACCTTTTTTCAATACTTTTTCGATTTCATTGGTCAGATATGAATAAATATCTTCCTGATGTATATCACAAATATTTAGAAATTCATCAATTCCCATTTTGTATGTTGTTCTCTGGGACTCAAATTGTTCCGTCTTATGCCGTAAAGAAATTATCGCAGTAATCATTTTTCTCTGCAGTTCTGTAAGCGGATCCCGTCGGCCAATGATACCATCCAACCGTATCAATTGATTCGGCCTAGCGATTAATCCTTTCGGTTTGAGAGCTGCAGTGACCAATTTTTCAAATTCCATGGATTTCACCTCATGAATCCATTGTACATTAAGCATCTTCTGATTGCAAATAAAATCACATTTGCAATCATGATAATAATAATCTCGAATAATCTCGATTAAAAAGATTGGGGCTATCGCAAGACAGATTAAAAAAACTGCTTTGCGATAGCCCCTAGGAAACGATCATGAAAATCAAAGCCATCAAATACCATGAACATGTTCTTACTTACGCACATTGCTTCTATAGTTGGTATTACACACTCTGACCATGAGTAACTCTTTCCTCCGGACCCTTTCTAATATTTAGTCATTAGTGGATCTAAACTCTAAAAAGAAATTTATGCTTTAGGAGGAGTTTGTTTAGTTTGTTTTTCTTCAGATAAATTTGTTAAATCCGTCTTACAAAAAGGGCACTTTTTTTGCATAACCCCTCCTATTGGCATCAATTTCTTGCCACATTTCGGGCATACTTGACTTTTTGCTACACCTGCTGGTCTAAAGCACATTGCACTCTACCTCCTTTTGTCAGTGATCATCTTTGTTAATAACGATTTGTAGGCGAACAGTCCCATTCGTTGGACGTTCAACTATTAATAAGCTCTACAGGTTTTTCTCTTCCACACGCTACCTCCTTCTTGCTTATACCGGACCAAATTATCCAATTAAATCTAAAGTCTGATTGGATTATGACTCTGAACTGAATATCTCGTTTAAAGCCCGGATATCAACTACAATTACATTACTTACTCTGTATTGTTGCAATAATCGTGCCAGTTTATTAAAAAGGGGCAAATCGGCTTAATACCTTGCTTCCTCAGGTTTTTACCTTTTGTCAACTACAAACATTCGATCTCGTTTTAGGACACGCATTTGCAAGTTCACAAGGTGAAAAAGCCGCAGAAAAATCAGATAATCTCTTTTTTGCAATCAAAGTATCGTTTTAAAATGTTATTACAGTACTATAGGATATTTATATAGCATGCGATACTTCTTCAGAATGAGGTGTCAAATTTACTCGCCTGTCGCGGTCATCCCCTATGTTAAACGTCTTCGTTACATAAAGTGTGACATTCTTTTCGGATGCCCATTTCATTTCAAGGACCAATTTAGCTCCAGTTTGATCATTTGTAAGAAATAATTCATTATCTTTTTTTGTGACAAGCAGTTTGTCTGCAAAGCTTACTATTAAGCTATATATTTCAGCAGGGCGAACACCGCGTCCTACAAGATCTTTTTGTACAGCTTCATCCATTGTTACACTTAGATTATTATCTCCGATCTTTTTGCTAAACATCTACAATTCACCTATCCTTTCAATAATTGACTACATTAATAATTGAAAAAAACGAAAGCAACCTTTCCAATCAAGTATTGGTCCGGCTGGCTTTCGCAATAAATCATTCCATCGGAAAAACATACTTTTTCATTCTAAAGCTTGTAATTTGCGATTGTAAAAATCACTGATCTGTTTTTAATTGTTCTTTGTAAGGCTTTTCTGGTTCAAACTTCGTTGATCCATATTTTTGTCCTGGTTTCTGAGCTAACGGATTAAGAGGTTTTTCAATTTTCCTCTTTGGCTTAACCACTTGCTCTTCAACTTTTTTTTCTTCAGCCATATCTGTCACCTCCTTCTAATTGTATACTACAATATTATCTTTCAAATGATCAAATAATGATCATTTGAAAGGCACACCCCTAATGTTCAAATTCAAATATTCGTATGAAACTGTTGACCACATTCATCCGCCTATCTATAATGAAATTATGGAAAACGTTTTTTTGATGAATAGGGGGAGATACTGTGTGCTGGTCCTGTAATCCATATTGTGGTGGTTGTAAGCCGCCAAAAGAAAGACCGGTAAAATGTCTTGTCTGCCATTCGCTTACCTTTCGCGACTCAACCAATCTTTGCAAAAAATGCGGTGCAATTCTGCCTGCTCCGACTCCACGTCCCACCGTTATGTGCTTATACATTGGAAAAATGTGCTCAAACCCTTGCAATCGGCATAAAGCACTGCCCAAAGACGGCAACGAAACAACTTGTCAATGGCATACGCCGCCCAAAAACAATCGTCCCGAACAGCCACCCAATGTGTGATTGTTAAATAGCCCTCAAATTGCTCTATCCTGCAATGTTATCCTGCAGGTTTTTTTGTTTTTCGCGCAATCTCATGTACTCCGGAGTTTTTTAGAAATAGACAACAAAATACAGCAAGCATTCTGTGCCATGACCTCTTGAAATAAGAGAATCATGGCAGTTCAGCTTACTTACAAAGAACAAATCATTATGATTTATTTTCAGGGAGTAAATATTGCTACTTTTTTCCCTTTTGCTTCTGCTTTTTTAGCCAGTTCTTCCACTGGTCCGTATTCCATACAGGCGCCTAAGCAATGAAGAACGCAAGCTGGTTTTTCACCTTTTGCTACCCGGTCTTCACATAAATCACAGTAAGAAGTAGGAACAGGAACATAATCCCACTCATATTTATCTTCGTTAATTTTAAAAGGACCTACCTCAGTTAGTTTGATTCCCCATTGACCATGAGGAATATTATGTTCGTTTTTGCAAGAAACTTCGCAGCTATGGCAACCTGTGCAATACTCATAGTCAATCAACAAACCGTTACGTGCCATTTATTTCCCCTCCTATTACTATAGTTGTCTGCTAGCTCGGCTTACGCTTCAAATCCGACATCAGATTCCAAAGAATCTACTCTGTAAACCTTGCAGATCATTTGTTTGAATGGTGCGCCGAAACCAAGTTTTCCTATCTGTTTATGAGGCACCAAAGTGTTAATATTAGATTTCCATACGCCATACAGATTGGGCTCTTCAGCCTTCTGCTCAGGATACCACCAGCCATGTTCGGCATGAACAACTTTCGGATGGATACATGGTGTCAGATGCGCTTTTTCTTTTGCCTTACCAAACATGTTTTCGATGCAGACCCAGTCGCCTTCTTTAATACCAAGCTGAGCTGCTGTCTCCGGATGAATATTCATAACAGGATATGGCGTAATTTCGCGCAAAGTTGAAATTTGCCTATGTTCCGAATGGAAAGTCGCAAATGTTCTTGCTCCGGTCGTAAGGATCAACGGATATTCTTTGAACAATTCCGGAGTGCTGTACGGGCTGTAGGGAGGTTCTTTATAGTATGGCAAAGCGTCATCGCCCCACGCTTCGAATAAGGTCGAACTCAACTCAACCATGCCAGTAACGGTGTTGAATCCAGGCTCGCCATCGCCGCGCAATTGGCCTGTCTCATATTTTTTATAAGTGTATTTCGGCTGATATAAGCCAATTTCCCTAAGTTCATTGAAGTCAATTCCCAATTCCGGCTTCAGCTGTTTGCTGAAGAAATCTTCCACACTATCGAATGGCCACATATTCGGGTGAAGTTTTTTACCCAATTCAATGCAGACTTCGATGTCAGATTTGCAGTCGCCAACTTCCAGAGCCTTGTTCATGGCACCTAAGAACACGGCATTACGGCCATAGTGAGTTACAACTACGCCATCATGTTCAGCAACCGTAGGCAGCGGTAGGAAGATATCGCCAAATGCCATTGCTGTCGGAGTCATGAAACAATCCTGCACAACGTTGAACTCTAAAGATTTTAAAGCCCGATACCATCTGTCAGGTGCTGCCGAACAGGTAGGAGTAATAAAGTTACTGCTGTTAAACCAGCCCATTCTTAGTTTATAAGGTTTACCAGTTTCCAAAGTATCCAAGGTTTCATCCGGATGTGTCGTAGCCATAGCAGTACTTAGTGCAGGCCACTCTTTGGCACCGATCCGTTTATCCCAGAGCTCATCCGACAGATTGCTCCTAGTTTCCACACGCCATTTTCCAAGTAAAGCAGCAGGTGGCCCTACCGTGATGCCGCCAGGCACGTCGAGATTGCCAGTAATCGCGCCAAGAGTAAGAATCGCATGTCCTAACTGAACGCCATTCGGGTTTTGGTCGACTGCCAAGCCCCACTGAATGGACGAAGGGTGATTGGTTGCAAATTCCCGGGCTACTTCTATAATTTTTTCTTTAGGAACCCAGGTGATTTCAGCCACTTTTTCCGGTGGATATTCTTGAACACGTTCCTTCAGTTCGTCAAACCCATAGCACCAATTATCAACAAAATCATGATCATAGAGATCTTCATTGATTATGACGTTTAACAAACCAAGAGCAAGAGCTGTATCGCTCCCAGGCCGCAATTGCAACACATAGGCCGATCTGGTGCCAAGCCATGTGATCTGCGGGTCTACAGAGATGATCTTCGTTCCGCGTTTCATCAAATCAATCAAAGCATGGCCGAAGAAACCGTCCCCATTGGACATCAAAGGATTTTTGCCCCATTCAATGACATACTTCGGCAATACATAGTTCGGGTTGTCATAACGGTCCGGATAGGTTCCGGCATAGTCAAGTTCCGGATATCCCGCACCCAAAATATAGTCCGTAATCGAGCACCTCGGGCCGTAGCAGGACCAACCGCTTTGGGGATAACATACGTTAGGAGTACCAATCGAAGCAAATCCCAGTGGATAGTAATACAAGCAAGCTTCCCGTCCGGTTCCACCGAATACAACGATCGACTCAGCACCGTGCTTTTCTTTAAGTTCCTTTATCTTAGGAACAATAATGTCCCAAGCTTCGTCCCAAGAGATCTTCGTCCATTTGTCTTTACCGCGATCCTCATGGGCACGCTTCATTGGGCTCGTAATACGTTGCGGATGATGGACAAATTCAGGCAGTGACAGGGCTCTGACGCATACCCGGCCTTGCGTAATAGGATGTTCTTCATCCCCTTCAACTTTGATCAGTTTGTTGTCCTTGACCGTCAATTTCAAGCCGCATCCGACGGGATGATCTCCTGGCGGTGACCAACAGCAAGTTCTAACTGTATAAGAGCCATCTTCATTCTGTGTTTTCCACTCTTTTTTCATGATCTCATCAACCCTTTCAAGAATTCTAAAAAAGCTATGTTTCCAGTCCCTGATTTTCTAAACCATACCACCTCCCTCTGAAACTTATCAGACCAGATTACCCATTTACTCTCCAAGGTATAATACGCTTATTTCCACCCCTGGATGAAATGAGTCATATCTTAATAGTCCGTATATCCGTTTATTTTTTTCATGTTACGACTTAGTAATTATGCAATAAGTGTGCCAATTTGTTAGTGCCTGGGCAAATGCCGTAATACCGCTATTATTCGGACTTCAGCATTCACCAAATACAAAGTTTCCAATCTTTTTTTGACATCAATACATTCTCACTTATAAGTGTATAAAGCAGAAAAACAACAGAAATATCGCATAATCCTTTTTTGCAACCGTAATATCATTTTAGGAACTGTATACGATGCCAGAGCCCCGTAACAAGCAATGCTTTTAAGTAAAAAATCAAACAAGCACTTGAAACTGATAACTCAGTACTTGTTGCCTGTGTCATGATTTATTATCAAATATGATCAATCGGTGGGTACGCGTCACCAGATATGCCTCACATCTTTTTGGAAATCTGTCTACTAGGGGATCTATCTACTAATAGCTCGATTTGTTTATGCCCGCCGTAATCAAAAGGACCGCCAACTAAAAATTAGTTGGCGGTCCTTCCTTCATTCAATAAATTTAAAACCTGCGCAGCGTTTTTTCACTCTTAAAATACTACTAGGATCGCAAAAAATATTTGTCTATTTTTAATAAATTACCACTTTTTTTCCCAGCTTGGTACATTAGAACGCTCAGCAATCTTAAAATGACATCTTCGAAAAATTAAAAAAAGTGGAATGATCGCGTCATTCAAGCACTCTGCCCCTTTTACTCAGATGGCACGCTTATTGCATAAAAAATATTCAGGTGGAAAAATTAGGTCCGATTGGACCAACGCCTAAGGGAGGGGTACCAGGAAAAAAATTGAACTATTGGAACGATCAAACAACAAGCAAAATTAACATTAAATTACCATTAAAGGAGGTGTTTTAGGCCAGCTCTGCCATGGCCGGAGTCAAACAAAAGAAATACACATTTACCAGATAACGCGCTAGCCAAAGATCCGAAGGAAAAAACTTGATTCATTCCTGCTCAGGCTATGTATAAGCACATTCATTTTTGGGTGCATCCTTCTTTAAAAAAGTATATAAACAATCGACCAATAACCCTGAGCCAACCTGTGCTTGCGTTGATCTATTGGATTGTTAAAACTACACCAAAACGAAAGAAGGAAATAGAATGTCCGAACAACACTACAATCGCTGGCTAATTCTTGTTGCCGCGATTGTCATTAACATTTGTTGCGGTACTTTATACGCCTGGAGCGTCTTCGCTCTCCCACTAGGAAAATTATTTGGTTGGCCAGCTACGGCGATTGCCCTGGCCTTTACGATCACTCATGGCTTAAGTCCAGTTGCTATGATCGGCGGCGGTTATATCCAGGACCGTTTGGGCTGCAAAGCCAATGTGATTATCGGCGGTATTATGTTCGGTGCAGGACTATTGATTACCGGATTTATCTCAAGCATTGAAATGCTCTACATTTCTTACAGCGTTCTCGCCGGCATTGGCGGCGGAGTCATTTATTCCGGCACACTGGGTAATACCGTAAAATTTTTTCCTGATAAACAAGGCCTTGCTTCCGGTCTGGTTGCGGCCGGCTATGGATCCGGAGCCACGATTGTTGCTCCAATTGCCAGCGCAATGATCAGCAATATAGGCGTACTTGACACTTTCAAAATCCTTGGCGTTGTATTTTTAGCCATTATTTTGGTTGGCTCCTGCTTTATCAAAAAAGCTCCGGCGGGATTCAAGCCAGCAGGCTGGGAGCCTCCCCTAGTTGCAAATAATGCAAAACAAGTAGTAACCGACAAAGTCTGGCATCAAATGCTACGCGATGGTACGTGGTGGGTAGTATTAGTCATACTTATTTTTGGTGCTTTATCCGGACTGATGATTACATCCGCTGCCTCGCCAATTGGCCAACAAATGTTTCAACTGACCCCCATGATTGCGGCCCTCTTTCTTAGCTTGATTTCTATATCCAACGCTCTGGGACGCATTGTTTTTGGTGCTGCTTCGGATCATATCGGCCGTTCTAATACTCTTATTGTTATGTACGTCATTTCGGCTTTGTGCATGCTGAATCTGGCTTTAACTGGTTCTGTCGTCGGGTTTGCTGTCTCCGGAATCGGAATTGGCGCCGTTTTTGGCGGCTTCATGAGTACCATGCCAGGAATTATTACCGAACGATATGGCTTTAAAAATTTCGGGGTAAATTATGGCATTACTTTTATCGGATTTAGTTTGGCTGCCATATTTGGCCCTATGATAGCTGCTACAGTAAGGGAATCAACCGGAACCTATAACAACGCTTTTTGGATTGCTCTCGGCTTAAATATTCTTGGCCTTATTGCCGCCTACATTTTCAGAACATTAGATCAACGTAGAAAAAAAGCCATCCAAAACGATTCCAGCATGAAAACCGTTTAGAAGATTATAGTGTAAGCATCAAAAATGCCGTTACCTTGACACATGTCAATCGGGAACGGCATTGATTCTAAATGGATTGGCGATTTATTTCGCCTTGGTCTTGTTCCGGGTAGTTTTATTCCTGCCAAGCCATTTTACATTCTCCGTGAGTATACTCGTTATCGTTCTAAACTTGTTTCTTGTAAATCCAGTGAAAAGAATCGTTTTCAAAATGCTTTTACCGTTTGCAATGTTGCCCTGGATTCTGTTGTTTCTGACATGTTCGGTAAATCTGCTTCTCTTATCATCTTTTTACAGAATAATCGCTAAAAACGGAAATCACGTTTTCCATCTTTAAGTTCAACTAAATGTTCCATGGCAATTGCACGAACTTTTTCATTCGTAATATGCGGGATTTCCTTGGTAATGACTGCCTCACCCTTTATTTTAGTATCTGCCGAAGCATAGTCCTCTAAATATTCTTTGAGCGTCATCAAAGCATTTGGCTGACAGCAGTTAGCAATCTGTCCGGATTTTACAAGTTTCATAAAACGATCTCCTGTACGTCCTTCACGATAGCAAGCCGTACAGAAACTCGGAATGAAGCCCATACCGAGCAACCAATTAACAATTTCATCAAGCGTTCTCGTATCATTTACATCAAACTGTGCCGAATTATCATCTTCTGCTTCAGGTTCATCATATCCGCCAACACTTGTACAAGAGCCACCGCTGATTTGGGAGATACCTAATTGAAGCACTCGTTCACGCGTTTTCTTCGATTCACGGGTGGAAACAATCATTCCGGTATACGGAACAGCAATACGGATGACAGTAACTATTTTAGCGAATATATCGTCGGAAATCGCATCAGTAAAGTCTTCGGGGTTAATATCATCTGCCGGTCGAATCCGAGGAACACTGATGGTATGCGGCCCAACCCCCATGGTCGCCTCTAAATGTTCAGCATGCATCAGTAAGCCAATAAAATCGTAACGATACATGTTTAAACCAAACAAAACACCCACACCTACATCGTCAATTCCACCTTCCATGGCACGGTCCATCGCTTCAGTATGATATGCATAGTCGTGCTTGGGTCCAGTCGGGTGCAATTCTTCATAGCTCTGTTTATTATAAGTTTCTTGAAAAAGAATATAGGTCCCAATGCCTGCATCCTTGAGCTTACGATAATTTTCCACAGTTGTTGCAGCAATATTGACATTCACACGACGAATAGCACCATTTTTATGTTTAATGCTGTAAATTGTTTTAATGCTTTCCAATACATAGTCGATAGGATTGTTAATAGGATCTTCTCCTGTTTCCAAAGCCAAACGTTTATGTCCCAAATCTTGTAAAGCAATCACTTCACGCGCAATCTCCTCTTGTGAAAGTTTTTTACGAGAAATATTTTTATTTCCATGGTGATAGGGACAGTATACACAGCCATTGATACAGTAGTTAGATAAATATAAAGGAGCAAACATAACAATGCGGTTCCCATAAAACTTTTGCTTAATTTCTTTTGCTAGGGACATCATTTTTTCGTTTTCATCTTCTAAGTCACACTCTAGAAGCACTGCCGCTTCACGATGAGTCAGGCCTTTGCAATCCTTAGCCCGCTCCAAAAGGCTGTCGATTAATTCACGATTACTTTTATTTTTCTGAGCAAAAGCAATCGTGTCCAAGATTTCTTGATCGTCAATAAATTCCGTCGCATTTTTTGATTTACAATTATACATTGTCAATACTCCTTTTTTCGCATTATTTTCTAAAAAGATCCCCTAGTTCAGCTTCGAAAATAAGCACCACTTACCTAACACGAGTGCTTGTCATTCATCTGCGCTTGAAGATAGCTTAGAATATACCGTTTTAATATTAACATGGGGAATCATTCCTAACTTGCCGGAGAGAGCACTGACAGTATCACTAGGTGCATCCATAACAATGCTAATAACTGAAATATTACGTTTAGGATAGGGGATTCCCATTCTACCTACAATATATTCTCCATATTCGTGAAGAATTTCGTTCAGTTTTCTGACAGAATCCTTATTTTCAACGACAATTCCAATGAGGGCAATTCTAGTTTCCATAAAATAACTCCTTTCTCTTCAATGTAAAAATCCTTGTACCCAAATAGGCACAAGGATAGAAGTGTCAATAATAAAATGGGAACATACACGCAATATGCTCCTCAAATATTACATCTATTCTCTCGCCTTCTCATTTGGGACGAACCCTCATGCATTTAGAACGATTACTTTTTTATCACTTTATGAAGGGTTTGCTGCAAGAAAGAATGGGGATCACTCAACCTCATACAGCTCACCAATATGTAATATTGTAGCATGTTTTCATACAAAAAAACAAGGTAATTTTTTTTGTTTTTTGCCCCTTTTCCATGTGCCAAAAAATCAGCAAGCAATTTTATATTCGCAATTCCTAGCTCTTTCACCCAAGCATTCTTGCTTGGATAAGCGATACTTATTCCCAAAAGGATATCGACATACCTCGTCGTACAAAAAAAGTCCCTACCACAGCCGCAATGGCCAGGATAGGAACTTTATATTTACAACAATGGTTATTTCTGATAACGTAACGTTTTGCTAAGTACAGGCTTTGATATTCCGTTCTATTTACGCGGTCGATCAGTCGCTCCCAACAACCGGGTACAAAATACTAATTAACAACTAGCTGAGTCGTTATCCCCGCAGCAAAAAAACAGGAGCAAAATAATAATGATGATAATGATCCCGTTGCCTCCAAAACCACGACCTCCAAAACCCATAACAACACCTCCTCATTTTAAACAAAGATTTGGATATCGGAACATTATAGTCTATGCTATATAATGTCATAGGTGCTGCTCTATAAAACAATTATGCCCTACCTCTGCTGCATAAATCGAGAGCGGGATAATATGGGAAAAAAGGCCTTCCGAGGAATAGCCATCATTTTAAGATAGATATTGTTTTGTTGTAAGCACAGGAGCAAATAAATCTCCCATATTCTTTACTCGTTCAAGTACTTTTGCAGCAGTAAAGACCAGCTGCTCAGCATCTTTGCTCTTCCATACCTGCTCTATTTCTAACCAAGTTACAGGCGTCGAAACTGTTGGCTCCTCACGTGCCCGTAATGAATAAACGCATACGGTTGTTTTATGGGGATCATTTTGGCTCCAGTCAATAAATACCTTTCCAGGCCTTAAATTTTTATTCATTTTAGAAACTACCTGATTCGGGAATTTTTTTTCTAGCATTTGTGCTAGCTTATGAGCCAAAGATTTTGTCTGACTATAATCTACAGGTGTATTCAAAGGAACATAAATCTGTAGCCCTTTGGATCCTGATGTCTTTGGATAACTCTGCAAATTTGCCTTCGCAAAAAATTCCAGCAACCACAATGCTACCTGTGTGCATTCCACTATAGTAGCTGGCCATCCTGGATCAAGATCAAACACCATCATCGTTGGCACATCAATATTTTCACTGCTAGATAGGGATGTATGCAATTCAAGTGCTGCCATATTGGCCGTCCACACTAAAGCAGACAAGTTATCTACTACACAATAACAAATATGCTTATTATTACTTTTGCTCCATATCGGTGTAGTTGACAGCCACTCAGGTCTTGAAGCCGGGCATTCCTTTTGATAAAAAAACTTGCCATCAGAACCATGTGGATAGCGCTTTAACGTCAGCGGCCGTCCCGCCAAATGAGGCAGTAAAAATGGAGAAATCCGTATATAATAGTCGATCATTTGTTTTTTATTAAACCCACTCTTCGGGTAAAAGACTTTTTCAAGATTGGAAAGCGTTAACTGCGTTCCAGCAATATCGAGCACAGTATTATTAGGCATGCGCCTTTCGCTTCCTTTCGTTAGATTTCTTGTTGTGATTATCCTTTTTGATCGCCGATAAACTGGCCTCAAGTGCCGCCATCAAATCAATCACTTTACCTTTTGGATTTTCAGGTGCTTTCTCTACTACTACAGTCTGACCCTCCGCTTTATCTTCAATCAATTCAAGAACTTTAGCCCGATATTCATCTTTATATTTTTCCGGTTCAAAATTATTGGATAGTGATTCAACAAGCTGTAAGGCAACTGTTAGTTCACGATCACCCGGTTCCGCTTCAGGTTCAGGCAATCCCTCTAATTCAGACTGAGATACGATTTCATCAGCAAAATACATTGTAGATAGACTCAACATATTTTCTGCCGGGCGAATAGCACTAAGGTATTCTTTATTTCGCAACACAAACCTGGCAATTGCCACTTTCTTGGACTTTTTCATTGCTGCCAGCAACAAAGAATAAGCTTTACCGGCCCCTTTGTCAGGCACAAGATAATAGGATTGTACATAATAAATCGGGTCTATTTGTTCCAAGTTCACAAAATCTTGGATGTCTATGTTGCGTGATGCCCTAGGACTCAAAGCGGATAATTCCTCATCAGTAACCACCACATAACGGTCAGGAGACACTTCATAGCCCTTGACAATCTCTTGATTAGCAACCTCAGCACCATCTGTTGCACATACTTTTTTTTGCTGAATACGACAACCATCACTTTTACGCAACTGATTAAATCGCACATTTCTCTTTCTTACTGTACTGTATAGTTTTATCGGCACATTAACAAGACCAAAGGTAATTGCGCCATTCCATATGGGTCGTAACATAATAAATCCTCCCAACGCTTAATTTATTATTCTCGTACAACTTCATACGCCGACTTATCCATTCTTAACCCTTTAAAAGACGGGTGACGCAAAGTACTATGTGACGTCCACTCAGTAAACTCAATCTCGCATACAAAAACAGGTTGTACAAACATAGCTTCTCTATGCGGGACACTGCTGTCAAAAGGGTTTTGCTTGATAGCAATCGGTGCCATTAATGATTTTAAGTGCTCTAATGTAGCCAAAGTGAAACCTGTTCCTACCTTGCCTGCATATTTAAGCTGGTGCTTATCATAATACCCTAGTAATAAAGCCCCAATTTGATCATGGCGGCCCCCTTTACCAGATATCCACCCGCCAATTACCAATTCTTGGCGCTGCTTGTTCTTAATTTTTAACCAGTCCCCGTTTCGCTTATCAGGTGAATATATGCTTGTTAACCGTTTGGCTATAATTCCTTCTAGTCCCATTTGTCGAATAGCACTCATCATCTCACTACCCGAGCCCAATTTGTAATCTGGCGTTTGCCATGCAGGTCCTTCTAGATTTAGTTTTTTCAGTGTTTCGCGCCGCACTATATAGGGTAGATTCAGTGTTGATTCTTCTTGTAAGGACAATATATCAAAAATAATATAGTTCACAGGATACTCTTTCATTCTTGATTCAATACTTTTCGTTTCACTTAAGCCCATTCGATGCTGCAGTCCTGAAAAGGACGGTTTCCCATTGTAATCAAAATAAACAATTTCTCCATCTAGGATAAACTGACGTTTAGCCGTAGCAATCCCTTTTAGTTCAGGATATTGTAATGTAACATCTTTTTGGTTGCGACTCAAAATTTGTATGTGGTCATTCTGACAATACAGAATCACCCTCATCCCATCCCATTTGATTTCAAAACCATATTCTTTATCATTTTTCGGCAATTCCGCTTGTTTAGCGAGCATAGGTTTAATAATGTTCATATCGTCCACCTTCATCTTGGGACACCATTTGTTACAAGTACAACCTATTTTTCTCGATTATTATGCTACAAAAACAAGTTTTTAAACAATACAATTTAAAAATGCCCCTCTCCCGTATCTGACGGAAAAGGGGCAACAAAAAAAGTTATCTACGTACCATATCCTTTGTGATTTCACTTAGGCTAAAAGCACCACACATCGCCATCGTATCCTTTAATTCTCCAGCCAATTTTTCAATATAAACCTTCACGCCTTCCTTTTCGCCGCCATAAACAGCTGTTACAAACGGACGACAGATTAGGACACCGTCTGCACCGAGTGCTAAAGCCTTGAAAATATCTGTACCAGAACGGATACCACCATCAACTAGAATCTTCATCTCGTTTCCGACAGCCTCTGCAATTTCCGGAAGCACTTCCGCAGTTGACGGACACTGATCAAGCACCCTGCCACCATGATTAGAAACAACAATTGCTTTTGCTCCTGCTTCTTTTGCCTTCAACGCACCCTTTATGCTCATAATCCCCTTTACAATAAACGGGATACCGGCAATTTCAGAAATGCTACGAAGCTCGTCGACTGATTTTCCGCCAGCCGGAGGTGTCATATTTTTCAAGAAAGGCAATCCAGCTGCATCTACATCCATGGCAACAGCAAAGGCACCTGCCTTATGCACCAGATCCATTTTCACTTTGATTGTATCCATATTCCATGGTTTAACAGTGGGAATACCATAACCATTCACCTTCGCTATTGCCTCTGTTGCACTCTCCATGACTTGCGGATTTGTACCATCACCAGTAAACGCAGCTATTCCATTTTCCCTGCAGGCAGAAACCAAGATATCATTATAAGTCATATCGCTAAATTTATCACTGTAGTGCATATTTACCGCACCAACAGGTCCTGCGAAGAATGGATATTCAAAGGTCTGACCAAATAACTCCAGTGTTGTATCTACTGGTTTGCTCACACAGAGTGTATCCATATTGACTCGAATTTCCTGCCATTTCTGATAGTTGCGAATGGCTGTGTCTCCAACGCCTTTGGCCCCTGGTCCAGGAATGGTGCTTTTACAGACAATACCATTGCAGACATTGCAGGCCTTGCAGTAACTCCCGATACAGGTACGTGCATTTTCCAGTACTTCCTTATAATTCATAATTACTTTCTCCCTCTCCCCTTATCTTTTTAGCAACTTACATGATTAGCATTATCTCTGCGTTCTATCGATCTGTTCGCCACCCGGATTTCACAAGTTCATTCCCATAGGATTCTTTCACTATAATCTTCCATACTGTTACACGAAATCCTCTTATCTACGCGAAAATTGTTTAAGCCGGAATTCCCCGCAAGTATTGCTGACTTTTCGAAGTTAGTAATACTTGCGGGGAAATTATTTTTTTACGAAATAGAGGTTGCCACAATACATTCGTACCGCCGCATCAGCCGATATAGTTTTTTCCTTCTGTGCCTTTGAGACCGAACCAAAAGACTGCTTAAGTCGTAGTACAATTGAACTGCTAATTAAAATTAAAGGAGTAGTACATATGAATATGAAAAAAAAGGAGTAGTACATATGAAAAAAGCAATGATCGCAACGCTGGTGGGGAGCTTTCTCTTAACCGCCACATCAGGAGCCTGGGCGGCAGATACCAATAATTCTTCGGAAACCAAGCAGATGAAAGCGACTTATGTTAAAAATTTCGACAAGACGGGTACTCTCAAAAATGAAGAATCTATAAGCGAACCAATTGGCAAAAACAATGCCGTTGCATACAAAAAAAAAGCGGACCTAGCAAATAATGACCCAAAGGCGGCTAAAGAAGAATCCCCGAGCACGGGTGAACAACCCGTAAACAAATCAGCTAATCTGTTTTCGCAATTATTTTCTCCACTCGGAGTAGCCTACTGGAATCCCCGTTTGAGCGGTAATGTAAAGGCTAATAACAGCGCTCATGAAGGTGATAAGCTTGATCTGAACCACGAATTAAATATGAAAATGAAAGACCCTGCCTCCCCAATTTATGGTGTTCCGGGCTATATACTCACCCAGCTTGGCCTCTATAACCCAAGCTGGAAATTACAGCTAGATTATGATGATAACAAGTTTACCGGCAGTACAACCTTATCAAAAACGATATGGTTTAAAAACAGCGCCTACCAGCCCGGTGAAAAACTGGATAATACCCTGAAAACCCGCAATATCATCCTAAAATGGCTGCCTGAATATACAATTACGGGGAACAGTATGCATTCCATCATATTTGGCCTGATAAATTACGACCATAAACAAACGCTTGCCGGCACATATGAGACAAACGACCAAAAGTTTAACGGGACCAGTGCCGTCATCGGCTACCGAGTGGAAGCCGGTCGACTGCAACCGACGTCCTACTTCGCGGAAGGGTTAGTCTCCCCTGACAAAAACTATTACTATAATCTAAATCTGGGAGTTCTTCAGCGGCTCGGAAACTTTGGCATAAATATTGGCTATCGTACAATGGGCCAAAAAGCCAAGTCTCAGAACGATGTTCTAGAATACAGGTTAAGCGGTCCTTACTTCCAATTTTTATATAATTTTTAATACAACTTCTTCAGAACAGCAAAACCTATTCACGCGGCATGAAGCATCGTCTAGGCGCAAACCCTGCTCAGCAATCATCCTGTACTCATACTGGATTAATCTACCACAAGCCTTGATCTGGAAGAACGGCGCAAATACTCATTATGCGAAGGAGTGAACACCATGCACAAAATTATTTTTTTACTGATCTTAACGTTTTGCTGCAATGTAGCGGCAGCGAACGGCGTCCAACAAAATACCACTGCAGATGCCGCATCCCACCAAGCAGTTTCATCCGACCCATTCTTTGCTGCGCAGGGAAATTATGCTATTGGTACTACATTTTTCACTTGGAATGATTCCGGCAACAAATACATCGGCCAAATCTGGTATCCGGCCGAATACTGCGCTACAGCTAAACAAGCCAGCTATTTACCGGAAAGCATCTACAAAACCGCTTGGGTAACCAATAACCCTATGATAGCCTCTATCCGATCATTAACAACCGGCGCCATGATTGATGCGCCCTTACTCGGTAAACAAAGCCGCTATCCGGTTTTAATCTATTCTCCAGGTCTAGGATCAGTTGGCCAAGCCGGAACGTTCAGCTTTGAATATCTAGCCAGCCGCGGTTTTATCGTAGCCGCAATCAATCATCCTGGCAGCAGCTTCTTTACGGAAAGGGCGGACGGATCTCTAATCCCTTATAATAAAACCGCCAATTATGATACCCCTGACGAAAAGAAAGCTGTAACCGAAACGCGAGCCCATGAGCTATCCTACGCTTTAGATGCGCTCATGACCCTAAACAATACTCCAACCTCCGTATTTTGGAGGAAAATTGATACGGCTAACATTGGCGTATTTGGCCATTCTATTGGTGGTCGCAGCGCCCTCCGCGCCGCATCACTTGATAAAAGATTTAAGGCTGCCGCTAACCTGGATGGCAGTCTGGAAGACGAACCGGCTTATACGTTTACTAACCAGGAAACAGCCATAATCGAAACCGATCCCGATGAAATTATTCAGTCCGAAATAGCTTCAGGCGACACCAAACCCGAAGAAGTTCCCCAAATAAAAGCAGTGTATGCCAAGTACATGGAAAATTTATTGAACTCCGGCCATGCCAAACACTACTTATTTTATTACAAAAATACCCGCCACATGAACTATACCGACATGCCTATCCTGTTTCCGCAAGATAATGAGCTTGGTTCAGCCGATGGCACCAAAGTACTGCTCTCGTTTTCTAATCTACTGGAAGATTTCTTTAACGAAGCTTTTTCCCATCCGGAATCTTCTTTAGAAGATAAATATTTTGATGTAAAGTTAATGAAAGTAAAAAACAACTTGCACTAAAAAAAGCTAAACCAGAAAAAGCTCTCAACCAGAGGCTATCACTCACAGCTTTTTACCATACTTCTACGCAAAAACCCCTTCATTTCGTGTAGCCGTATAATTATACTAAACTTCTCCGCAGTGGTTTTCCACCTTCAAAAAGTGCTCCGACCCATATTCTCACAGGCTGGAGCACTTTTCATATTATCGCCCCCATTTTCGACGTCTATGAGAACATTTTTATACACTTGTTAAATTTATAAGAAGCCGCGAGACCTTGCTATTCCTCACCGCGACACATTCGACATGTCTTGTAACTGTTGTGTTGCGACCTTTACAAAGCCACAAGATCGCGAACGATATTGCTGTTTTTAGGTTCAAGGAGCAGTTCGCGAACGTCGCCAACCGTATACGTGCAAGCGAGCGTTGGCATACTATTCACCTTGAGCAGCAGATACCGTGATCACAGGCACTGTGGCGATAATAAGCCAGAGAGCTGTCGTGATGCTGTGAGATGTAGTCAAGCGTGTCCATGACCGTCCATTCTGGTTGGGCCGGAACCTCAAAGCTTTGGAAAAAAGGTTTTTTTCCGCTGCCAGGGTCAAATCTGTAAACTTTAATAATCATATTTAGTCCTCCTTTAATCATTCGCTGAAAACGGCATTCTTGAAGTTGAGATCCTGGTTCTTAATGTAAGCGGGGATAGAGACCTCTTTGCCGGTGGGAATCTCATACTTGGTCTCCTTGGCCTTACGGGTACGGAAAGACATCTTTCCCTTGTCGTCGCTGACGACGATGCGGACCGCCCAATTGTCGTTGTCCACTTCCTTGTAGTCATGACGTATATGGAAGCCGCGGCTTTCCTTGCGCATATTGGCCGCACGCAGACCAGCCAGCGTACAGGTCAGCAGGTTCTTTGCCTCAAGAGAGCGGATCCAGCCGTAATTGTAACGCAGGCTGTCACAGGGCACCGAGATGCTGGGAAATGCTTTTTGAAGTGCATCTATCTGTTCAATCGCCTTAACCATATTTGCTTCAGTACGGCAGATGCCGAAGCCGAAATCGGCAGCCTGCTCGATTTTGTGGATGAATTCAGCACTATCCATGCCGCCGGTACGTCCCAAAGGGGCAGTCATGTTTGCAATGACGGCGTCAATCTGCTCGGCATCCGGCTCTTCGATCACTGCGGCTTTTGCGTAAGCGGCAGCGCTCTTACCCGCCCTGTTGCCTTGAACAATCATTTCGGTGGTAGCATCGGCAACGCGGCACGCTCCGAACACACCGCTGCCAACCTCTCCAGCCGCATATAAACCTTTAACGGTGGTTTCCATATTCTTACTGATGACGACTCCGCCCATGGTATACTCAAAAATCGCACCAACCTTTACTTTTTTGCCGTTGGCAAGCACATAGTCACAATAGACGCGGATGTCGTCACCGTGATAGAAGCCCGGACGATAGAATGCACTCGTAGTGTCGATAAGGCGCTCAAAAGTAGCCCTAATCTGTTCGTCACTCAGGCCGGAAATATCATAATACATGGTGTCGCCGGGCATGCCACGTCCCTTTGCAATTGCTTCCGACCAGTAGAAGGTGTTAATCAGTTTTTCCAGCTCGCTGCCCTCGGCAACCTCCGCCATCTCGCGCGGGATTTCAATCGGCTTGCCATCCTTGTCGATCGAGGGAAGAGATCCCGAAAAAGCCTCGTAGATGAACGGCAACAGGGAACCCTTAAAAGCTTCGGGTTCCATTGCGGTCGGGCATGGAAGATGGAATTCCATGTCTGCCAGTTCCGCGCCAGCACGATAAGCCATCGCCATACCGTCACCGGTCATATCGCTGTTTGTGCTCTTGGTGGAAAACGGCTGATAACCGCCGGTCGCCAAAACGACTGCTTTTGCGGCAAATCGGATGATTTCACCTGTGTAAACGTTAACGCCAATCGCGCCGATGACTTTGCCATTCTTCTTGAGCAGGTCAACAATCATAACGTCTTCGACTAGAACGGAACCCGGATTCTCCTTCAAGCCCTGCAGCAGACCTCGCCCCATGCTCCTGCCAGAAAGCAACCAGCCGCCGGGTGCCATGAAGATCTGCTTTTGTCCGGCGCGGTCACACCATTCGTGGGTTTCGTAAACGACTGCAGGCGAGTCCTCCACAAACTGTTCGGCCACATCCTGTTCGGCAAGGAAGAAGCTCTGCTTGATGATCTGTTCTAGTAAAAACTCTTTTGTTAGGTTTTCGTCCCCGCCTTCAAACCCGTACACGTTTTTAGCGCTGTTGCCGTCCATGGAATAGCTGCCACCGATCATGATGGTGTTTCCGCTGTTACCAACCTTGCCTTTCGAGACAATAACGACTTCAGCGCCTGCTCTTCTGGCTTCTACAGCGGCCCAAACACCTGCGCCGCCCCCGCCGATGACCAGAACATCGGTCGTAATAGTTTTGCTGACCTTAAATTTTGTCAATGATATCTCCTCCTGATTAAAAATCATGCGTTTTCCTCCCTTTATCATAATGAATGAATTTATTCACTCATTATGATATATTGTTTTATTTTAAATGTCAATGAATGAATTCATTCACTTAATTTCTAATAAAAAATGCACATGCAAATCAGAAGACTTTTCATGTACATTTTCTTTCGTATATCAAAGTAATTTTACTAATCTGCTTTCATCCCCAAAACACGTGCTGCCATATCTTGTGTAAAATTAAGAAAAGAATACATATATTCTTGAACATTATCTACCGGCATATCTTCATGGAATGTGTGGACCAGCCCGGTAATTAGAAATTTAGCGGTTCTGGGTACATTACTGCAATAAAAAATATTTTCTTTAATTCCCTGTTCTATTATTGGAATCATAACAGACATCCATTGATTTGCTACATAATCTAAAAGAATCGCTCTGATCTCTGAACCCTCATTATATCTGGACTCAAATTCATAATGGTTTATTGAAAAGTCAAGCATGCGATTTATTACAAGATTGAATTTTTCAATTGCAGGTATATCCTGTGATATTGGAATTTTCATTTGCTTCACTGCTTGTTTTGCATAATACTCAGAAGATGCCGCAAAGATTTCTGTTTTAGATTTAAAATATCGGTAACATAAACCGGGGGATACGTTCATTTTTTCAGCAATATCTTGAATGGTTGTATCTTCATAGCCCTTTTCAGAAAACAGCTTTAATGCGGTTTCAACAATCTCTCGACGGCGTTGATCTGGTTCTTTTGATATACGTATTTTACGAGGACAACCATTCTCGCCCTCTGAAAATCTATTTTTTGATAACGCCATATGTTTGCCTCCAATCGCCTTCCGAGTGAATGAATATATTCATTATTATCCATTTTTGCTTGTTTGTCAAGGTAACGATACCGATAAGAGACATCTGACAGTAGGCCTAGGCAATGTGCCTAAGCCTACAACGTTATGTTTAATGCCGCAACTATATCTACTAAACTCTGTAAAGCTAAAGATACTTATCCTCAAATTAGAAAAGTGGATCGGCTACACTAAACTAATACGCTTGCCTTGCCGGCCATTAACCTATCACAAATCTCAATCTCTTCGGCTAATTGCTGATCACATATGCTGTTACTCTATTTTTTGTTTCTTTGCTAATATAAAGCGCCTTATCGGCGAAATCCAATAATGCATCTACAGAATCAGCATTTTCAGGATAAGTTGCAATGCCTATACTTACTGTACAACCCTTTAATGTTTTTTCACTCTGCAAGCGTATTTTTTCTGCCAAAGATATGATTTTTTCCCGGGCGACATTCCGCAAAATAATTGCGAATTCATCTCCACCAAAGCGAAATACAAATCGAATCCCTACAATTGATTGCGTTATCGCGGTAAATTCTCTTAAAATATCATCCCCTGCTAAATGACCATATGTATCATTTAGCTGTTTGTAGTTATCAAGGTCTAGTATCATTATTCCTAGATTATCCAAAGAATGAGCTAGCACTTCGCCATTAAGCAATTCCAATATTTTGTCAAAAGACCTACGGTTATAAGTCCCAGTCAATCCATCAATGTCTGCAGCCCACTTTAATGTAGTATGAACTTCTTCAAGTCTTCTAATGGTGTTGTTATATACTTGAATCATATCATCAAATTCAGGCGCATAGTCATAAGAAATAATTTGTTTATACTTTCCTTTTTTCACAGAACTAAACGCCTCGACTAATGTATCTAGTGGCTTCGTGTATCGCCGTACTGTATATGTGCCAATAGCAATAACTACAAATATAGTAAATATCGATATAGCTAGAATTTCGTAAATCATCAACCTTCGGATTCGTGTTACCTCAGCAGTAGGAGTATTCACGCTAACAATCCAATTTAATTCGGGAACCTTACTATATCCAATATAGTGTTCTAATCCAGTATATTTTATAATAGCCGAGCCTTTACCTCCTTGCAAGTGATCAGCTATACTAGTTCCTTTTCCGATACTTTCCTTGTCCGGATGATAAACGATAATTCCTTGGCTGTCAGTAATTGAGATGAATCCCCCACGACCAAATGATTTATTGTCAAACATCGATGACAAACTATTTTCATGCAGCCAAACTGTCCCAACAACTACACCAACAATATTACCATTTTCAATAATAGGAGTCGCAATAGAGACAACCTTCCGCCCATGATTACTCGTGTATACACCACTAATATAAGTTTCCCCTCTAATAGCTCGCTGAAAGTAATCACGTTGTGACAAATTCAAACCTGAAACGTCCTTAACTCCACTGACAAGCATAACATCTCCATTTTTATCAAGTATCGAAATCACATTTACTTCTGGAACAATTTGATTGATTTTATCAAGAATAGCTTGATTGATATTAGGATCAGATGCAATAGTTTTTAATGAAGCCTCAATATTTTTAAAATACGCTAAGATCTGTTCAGCAAAATTATTCGCGGCTTTTTCATTAATAGTCAATAACAAATCATCAGTATTAGCAAGAAAAAATCTATCAAAAATAAAAAATTGAATGAAACTACTCATGATAACCAAACTACCGAGCAACAATGTAAATTTATATAAAAAACTCATTCAATCAATCCAACTTTCGAAAATCATTTCGGCTAAAAAAACATTTTTCCGTCACACTGGCGTTTAATTTTCATTAATCTTATAAAATAAAAAAATTGTCAAATTGCACTTTTCATGCAACCTGGCAATCATAGATTTTAAATCTTTAGATCAAGGCTTTGCGTCCCTCCTTTTCAAAAGGTTTGCTAACTATATTTATTGTCAATAGTATCCACATAATAATCCCGCTGCCGCCTCCCGCCAAATAGCCGAAGGGCGTTTGTTGCAATATCTTATCACATTAAATGAAAAAGCGCAGCCCCAGCAACGCAATAAAAAATATATTATCCCTAACTCGCATTTATTATAGCTGATCAAAATATTAAATGCAATATATTTCAAAAAACAGGTAATAAGGCCTATTCCAGCAATAAACCAGAATGGGCTTTATACGTCAAAACAAGAAAGGCTTCTCAAAATTCTCCATTTTATTCAAAAATGTTCTGTGTTACCACAAGTCCAGACGCGCAAAAGCTGCCTCCAGTACAGGATAAATGACTCATGTTTTGCGAAGAAGAGGACTATTGTAGAACAGCGTCGAAAAAAATTACCATATAGATGATTTTCCTTTAGAATTTCTATTTTAGAAATTAATACTATATTGCAGCAAACTTATCGAAAGATAAGGACGCAAAGCTATGGGTCTAAAAATCTAGGATTTATGATTGCCAGGTTGCTATTTGACATGTGTCATTTTAAGCAATCTGGCAATTTTTTTATAATTATCCACTAGGAGGAATAGCATGAATTTTTTTGATAATATGAAAGTAGCTCAAAAACTAAGTATCCTTATTCTTATCGCATTTTTATCTATGAGTATTGTAGGTTATACGGGGTACCATTACCTCCAACAATCAAACACCGAAATGACTACTATGTACGAAGACTACTTAGTACCCGTCGCACTTATAAATGAAAACAGTGCGCATATTAATAAAGTCAATTCAGCCGTAATGGAACTGATGCTCACAAAAGACGACAAAAAAAATCAAGAATTAAAGCAAACTATCGATGAGCGGGTAAATTCCTTTAATAACAATCTGGCAAAACTTGAACAGACACATTTAGATGACAAAACCAAGGAAAAATTAGCCGGAATCAAAACAACCATGCAAAAATTTCGAGAGGGTAGAAACGCTGTTATGGAATTAGCTTTGCAAAACAAAAATGCTGAAGCCTATGCATTATATGTTTCTGCCGTAGACCCGTTAGCAACAGATGCTCTGAACAGGTGCGATGATCTTTCTAAGTATTCTATTGAAGCATCAAAGAAAATAAATGCTAATAACAAAGTATCCTTCGAAAAAGCAAATCAGATTAACTTAGCAATTATTTTTGTATCTTTTGTAGTATTAATTCTAAGTGGGTTTTATATTACTAGAATAATTACAAAACCTCTCCATGCCATGGTGCTGATTTGCAAAGAATTTGCAGCAGGAGATTTTCGCGATAAGCCGCGAAGATTTATCAGAAAAGATGAAATCGGCCAATTAGCTGATGCTCTGGTAGATGTGAGAGGCAGTCTCCGTATACTTATGAAAAATGTCAATGAATCAGCAGAACAGGTGGCGGCTTCTTCAGAGGAACTGACCGCTAGTGCCGATCAGTCAGCACAAGCTGCTAACCAGGTTGCTGAATCTATTACTGAAGTAGCAACAAATGCAGATCAACAACTAAGTGCAGCTAATGACACATCTGCGGTAGTGGAACAGATGTCGGCCAGCATCCAACAAATCGCTGCCAATGCTAATGAAGTAGCTGGACAATCTGCCCAAGCATCTGATACGGCTAATGAAGGAAATAAGTCCGTAGATAAAGCAGTCAGTCAAATGGCTCATATCGAACAAACAGTTGTCTCCTCTGCCCAAGTAGTAGCCAAATTAGGGGAACGCTCGAAGGAAATTGGCCAGATTGTCGATACTATCTCAGGTATTGCTGGTCAGACAAATTTACTAGCGCTCAACGCTGCCATTGAGGCCGCAAGAGCCGGAGAACAGGGTCGAGGCTTTGCCGTAGTAGCAGAAGAAGTCCGCAAGCTGGCCGAGCAATCGCAAGAAGCGGCTAAACAAATCGCAACACTTATTAGTGAAATTCAAGGGGACACCGACAAAGCCGTAATAGCCATGAACGATGGTACTCGTGAAGTCAAGTTAGGCGCAGAAGTCGTCAATGCTTCCGGACAAGCCTTTCTAGAAATAGCAACTGCAATAACACATGTATCAAGCCAGGTGAAGGAAATATCCGCTTCCATTGAGCAGATGGCTATCGGCAGTCAACAAATTGTCGGATCAGTGAAAAAAATCGATGAACTAAGCAAAAAAGCAGCTGGAGAAGCACAGACAGTATCAGCTGCAACCGAGGAACAATCCGCATCAATGGAAGAAATCGCTTCATCTAGCCAAGCATTGGCCCACCTAGCAATGGATCTCCGCGAAGCTGTTAGCAAGTTTCAAGTTTAATGATAATGTGAAACGTTCCTACCCAGCTGCTGCCAGAGTAGGAACGTTTTTCTTTGCTAATAAATCCGGATCGGATTACAGGATTAAACCTTTACGCAAAATAGAACTAAGTCATACTAATTTTTTCTTAAACCAAATAAAATGGCACAGCTGCAAAAATCCCAGTTATTCCGCCAAACCAGAAAGGGGCGGAAGCTCCGAAGAGATCCCATAGAAATCCGGCAATGATTGATGCTGGTAATAGCGCGGTTCCCACCACCAGCGCATGCAAACCGAAAACCGAAGCTTTTTGACTTCTCTGTGCTATATCCGCCAGTAACGCTTTTTCAACGCCTTCCGTCAGACCGATATAAAGACGTCAATTTGATAATCAAGAACCATTGGCCGTTGTTGTAAGTGATTTAACCTATGTAAGAGTCAACCATAAGTGGAATTACATCTGTGTTTTGATTGATTTATTCAATCGCGAAATTATTGGCTATAGTACAGGCATTTATAAAAATGCTCCACTTGTGTACCGGGCATTTGCCAGCATCAAAACGAATTTGAAAAACATCTGCCTGTTTCATACAGATCGTGGAAATGAATTTAAAAATAAATTAATTGAAGGAGTTCTTGAAACATTTGAAATCAGGCACTCGCTGAGCATGAAAGGCTGTCCTTATGATAATGCCGTCGCAGAAGCTACATTCAAAATCATCAAGACAGAATATGTTCGTAACTATCACTTTGAAAATCTTGGCGAATTAAATCAAAAACTAGCAAGCTACGTAATTTGTTTTAACAGCAAAAGAATACATTCAACATTAGGTTATCTAAGCCCATTAGAGTACAAGCTTGCACACCTTAAAAAAGCTGTCTAGTAAAGTGTTGACATACCAATGCCTTCGATTTGAATATTCTCATGGCAGAAGGCCACCCTTGGGTTGTCCCGGATTTGAAGGCATTTGACATGATGATGCTCCCACGACAGAGAGTAAATCTTATCTCCGTGGCAAGCGGTAGAGACCACTCTAGAAGTTACTCTATTATTGCCTGCTCGCCGCGCTTAATCGCTTACGCACCATTGAACTAACTTCTCCCGTAGCTACATCGGATCCCAGGAAATTAATAACAGCAAGGTTTCTTGGCTGATCCATTATATTCCATGCATAAATCAAAAACCCTACTAATCTATCTAGTCCTCAATTTGATTTTAAAAGTTTTATCCAAGAAATAACTGTATCAAGAACAAGTTTTGTGTTACCGGCATTGCAGTGGTTTTCAGCCTGCTCTCTTTCCGTAAAAAGTCTGTATGTTAGTGAATGGACGTTGATTAAACGGTCAATAATCGGTTTATAAAACTCCACAGGAATAAAGTGGTCTCTCTCTGCCCCGATAAGCAGGAAGTCCTGGGTAATTCTATCGGCAATATCCAAATATGTAAACTTATTTATTGTCGATAGAAATTCATATGGACTTCGAGCCCCCATATTATGCATGCCGTGGTTTATCGCCCATTCCATCTGGGGATCTTTTTTCATTTGATTGCCCATCATATAATTCACAGTCTCTTCGTCCCCATTTTCCATCAAAAAACGCATCGTATCCTGCATAACCTTTGGCTTTCCGACCAGAAGCAGATCGAACAAATTAGGCAATAAGCTCCAAGCGACAACTCGTTTTATTCTCGGCTCAAACGCCGCAGCTCGCGGTGCGAGCATCGCCCCGAGGGATAGCCCGATAATTGACACATCATCCAATTTAAAAAAATCCAAAATGGCCTTGACCGGTTTTTCCCATTCCGGTGTAAAAATCATGCCTTCTTTCCTAAGCACACCGCCTTGGCCCGGTCCCTCAAAAAGATATACCGCAAAACCATTATCTCTTAGGTATAGAATCATCTGCAGAAATTCTTCCATGTAAGAATCATATCCGCCATGGAGCACTATGGTGTCCATAGGTTTACCGTTTTCCGGCTCTACGTACATAACCGGCAAGTATCCTGTTCCAAACGGCACCCTATCCTTTTTGACAATTCCCGACGCAAATAACTCGGTGTTATATTCATAAAACAGTTCAACTGCCTTATCATACGTTTTTAGCTTATCCGGGTCTCCATGGACCATAAAAAACTCCGCCATCCGATAATAAGCAATGGCATGCTTTATTCGATTTTCTCGAAAGGCATTCTCCGCCAGTTTCATCATTTCGGTTTTCCACGTTTGAATGCTGGTAATTTGCGGAGCAGCGGTTTTTAACTCATCTAAGTCTCCATTACTCCAAGAAAAGGTTCTGTTTAATTGATAATTGAAATTCGGATTCGAATGAAGCTGAAACGTTCCTTTTGAAAAACTGATCTTGTTCTGCATAGTATTGACCTCCTCGTAAATTTAATGAAACTCATTTAGCAAACTAATATTTAGGGCGTATTTGCATAAATATCTCTTTTGTAATATGATTTAATCCTTGCTGAGCAGCCTTCTTCTCTAAAGCCTTCTTTACAACATCCTGTAAAACATGGGGAATTGATTGTTTTAACTCTCTCAGCGCCTCGCCATCCCATTGAATGGCAGTGCCAATATTAGAAAGGTCGGTATTAATAATAAAATCGTTATCATGAAGCACATTTCGTTCCCAATAGTCTTTCATTCTATTGGTGATTTCATCACCGGCCAGTATGCCGCCTATGACATTATTCATAATGTGACTTTGATGAATTTGGGCACCTTCAGGTGTAAACCTATTAAACTGATCAGATTGATCTTTGTTTAAACTTAAGCCACATACGGCACAGGTTGGACCGCCGTCCTTATTGATTTTGAAAGCATCCGCCAGGCAATTAGGACAGATCAATTTATCTTCGCACTCGTTAATCGAGGATTTGATTCCTCTTCCTTGTGCAATCGAACTAGCAAGATTTTCACCAAGTTGACCCACTAATCTTAGCTTGCTTGGAGATAACAAGACCTCGCCTTTATTGAACGCTTGCCCTATAACAAATTGCCCGAGTATTTCGCAGTTGTACAGTCCTAAAAATAGACTAGAATAAATTCTCTGCAGTGGATACCATACCGATTGACCCCCGCCTGCCACCGAAACCGCAACACCGTATTTTTTCTTTTTACTATTGGCCATTTTCTCAATAGCCCAAGCGGCCGACCTATCCATTACAGCCTTTAATCTTGAAGGAGGGGATAAATAATAGCAGGGTGACGCCAGTGCAATTGCATCCGCTTCCTCTATCTTGTTCTTTATCACCTCCAAATCATCTTTCAACACACATTTGTGAAATTCGTTGCTGCATCCTAAACAACCAATACAATGTCCAATTTCAAGCGCCCCTAAATTCAGGACCTCCACCTGATAGCCCTTTTCCTTAGACGGCTTAAGAAGCTCGTTTAAAATAATCGAACTGTTTCCATTTTTGCGAGCACTAACACAAATTCCCAAGACGCGTTTACCTTCCATCTTAACTCCCCATTCAGTTTAGTTACTAAACCATAAATCACACTTTAATTTTTGAAATCGTTTAGCACTTCTTCTCTCAGTTTAGTTGCTATACTGTATAGCAAAAAATATCTTATGTTTTCTTATTTAACTCCAGATATTTGTCCACGTGCTGCTCAATTTTAGTGAGTACATTGCAAAAGTACTCAAACCATTGATCGGGAAAGCCTTCCATGAGATTCACCAATTCACTATCCATAATCTTATGAAGCTCTTCGTGGTTTTGGTATGCCTTTTGTCCCTTTTCCGTCAGATGCAAGATGATTTCCTTGCTATATGCTTCGTTTCTTTCTCTACTTACATACCCTCGTTTACAAAGTTTGGAAATGACTTGAGAGACGGCTCCTTTGGTAATACCGAAACAAATACTAAGTTCAGTTACAGTATCATGTTTATTCCCGACGGCCTGAATAGTATGAATCTCCGAGGGATATAACAATTCATCCGTACCGAAATCTACCGGCACTTTTTCCAGTTCATTCATCTTATTGGAGATTCTTGTTAATTGGCTGATAAAATCAAATATCATTGTTTTAATCCTTTGAAGATAACTTTGTTATCTTCAGTTTAGCAGCTAAACCTGAACCTGTCAATATCCTTCTTGTCTTTTCACAGCACCTTTTATTGTTGCCATTACAAAAAGCGGCTGTGATAAATATATATGCTATAAGTTAAACAACTAACAACTTACTTTTTAGGTTATTGAAGTAGTCATTCTCGAACAATAAAAAGAGAGCTTATTCACGGTGCCAAATTTTCGAATCCTGAACAAGCTCAGCAAGAAATTTTTAAATATATTGAAACTTACTATAACACAAACCAAATCAAATCTTCTTTGGGTTACTTTTCCCTTGCTTAATTTGAAAATAGCCATTCATAAAATCCGCTAATTTGATTTGTAGGCTGCTATTAATTCGCTATCAACCATGACATTCCTAGACAAATTGACGACTTCCACAAGCCTCTGCTAATCAGCAGGTAGCTCCACCTGTCAAATGAAGCTTAGCATCTAAAATTTCTTGCTTTCTTACTAATATTTCATCTGATAATATTTGATCTTCAACATTTTCAAAACCAAGTCTATCAATAGTTTGCGCAAAGCGTTCTCCAGTTTTACCTTGTTCTCTGTACACGAGAATAACCTTTTCAATTACTGACAGAGCTTCTTCTTTATTTGTAAAAATTTTGTCCAAAGATTGGCCATGAGCTACTCGTTTCCCCCATCGTCCACCAATGTATATCTTATAGCCCTGTTTTCCGTCTTCAATAGCATCAAAATTGCACTTTCCAACACAAAGTCCACAATTATTACATATATCAGGGTTAATTTCCAAAATGCTGTCTACAACACTTGCGGCATTTACAGGACACTTTTCCGCAATGGAACACTTTTTACAACCATTGCAATTCTCTTCATTAAAAATAGGAATCATTTGACCTATAATACCTAAATCATTTAAGTCAGGTTTTACACAATTATTCGGACAACCACCTACTGCAATTTTAAATTTATGTGGTAATTTTACATCAGCATATCCGTTGTAAAACCTTTCGTGAATTTCTTTTGATAAAGCAGAGGCATCAATAAGACCATATTGACAGGTGCTGCCTTTACACGAAACGACTGGCCGCACTTTAGAACCTGTACCACCTGTAACAAGCCCTTCTTGGGCAATATATGCTCGGAAATCCTCGATTTTCTCATAAGGAATACCTTGGCATTCCACCGTAAGTCTCGTGGTAAAAGTAATAATACCGTTTCCAAATAATTCAGCAGCTTCTGCTATACATTTTGTTTGAGCAACAGTAATCGCGCCATTTACGGTAATAACTCTTGCTGAAAAATTGTCCGTCCCCCTGTTGCTTAGAAAGCCAAGTGCCTTTACTCGCTTTTCATCTGCAGCACTAATTGTTAATGTAGCCATTCTTATATCCCCCTATAGTCTTATTAAACGCCATAAAATCTTAGAGCTAATATGCGAATTTTTAATTAATTTCATTAAATAATGTTCCGCCTTCTAGAACTAACGTATTGGTATAACCAAAATATTTTAAACGATTTTGCAATAAATAAGCCCGTTTCCCTTTTGAACAGATCAGCAACAATTTATCATCCTTCTTAAATTCGGGAATTTCTCCATTTACCTTTGATAAATCAATATAAGTTGCGCCTTCAATAGAAGGTTGTATAGAAGCGTCAATAATCTTATACTCAGAAACTTCACCGTTTTTATAAGCTGTAGGAGTAATTGTTTCAAATTCACCATTTATTTTATTTAATAATACATTTATGGTATGAGAGAATGGGTGAATCGCAGTAGAAAATGGCGGAGCATATGCGAAATCCATATTTTCTAAATCTTCTAGGGTAGCTCCCATAGTAAGTGCTGTTACAGCAATGTCTATCATTTTATCTACAGCACCTTCGCCTAGAACTTGTATTCCTAAGAATTTTTTACTACTTTTATCTGCAATCATTTTTACAATAAAGTTAGAAGCTTCTGGATAATAATGAGCCTTGTCATCCACTACAGCAATAACGCTTACAACATCATATCCATTTTTCACCGCATCTGCTTCTGTTAAACCTGTTCTGCCTACGTTTAATTCGGGGAATTTTGCAATACCTGTACCAAGTACCCCGGAATAAGTAACGCTCTTATTGTTGATATTTTTGGCTGTAATTCGCCCCTCGGTATTAGCCGAAGACCCCATTGGCGACCATGCCGGAACATTCGTAATACGATTTGTAACACAGGCGCAATCACCAATTGCATAAATATCTTCATCATTCGTTTGGAGATAGCTATTGACCTTAATCGTATGATTTGGCATTAATTCAATACCAGTATCCTTAAGGAAAGCCGTATTAGTCCGGATACCAAGAGAAAGAATAACAGCATCTGCTTTCATGGCACGTTTTCCCGTTTTCACTTTTTCAACCTTATCTGTACCCAAAATGGCCTCTAATTTCGTATTTGTAAAAGTCATGATACCCTTATTAGCAAGATGGTTTTCCACATATTCTGCAATTTCGGGGTCAAATCCAGGTAAAATATGCTCTGCCATATCAAGGACAGAAACTTTCACATTTTGACGGATCAGGTTTTCTGCAACTTCCAAACCAATAAAGCCACCGCCAACAACAATGGCTCGTTTTACTTCTCCTTCTACTGCCGATTTCAAGGCAACTGCATCATCAGGTGTACGCATAAAAAACACACCTTTTAAATCAATGCCATCAATAGGTGGTTTTACTGGTTCCGCACCTGTTGCAATAATAAGCTTGTCATAGCTAAAAATTGAAACTTGATCTGTATTAAGATCTATTGCTTGTACTGTTTTATCACTGCGGTTAATATTAGTAACTTCTGTTTCTGTTAATATCTTAACACCTGTAAGACCCGAAAAGTTAGCTGGCGTATTGACAATCAACTGCTCCCGGCTTCTAATTAAATTGCCTATATAATAAGGAAGTCCACAGCCTGCATAAGAAATATCCTTGCTCTTTGTAATAATAGTAACCTCATCAGCTCTATTTTCGCGTTTTAACTTTGCTGCAGCTTTTGTCCCGGCTGCAACCCCACCAATAACTAAAATTTTCACATTACCACATCCTTTCTTTAAACAATATGACGTTTAAATATCCATAACAACAATATAACACTTGTTATTTAATAATTAAAATGATATTATTTTATGATAGTCATAGGTAAAACCTATTAGCGACTAAAGGAGAAAAAATGACAATCAGACATCTCAAAATATTTATTGCTGTAGTAGAAACCGGTAAGATGAGTGCTGCTGCTGCAAAATATTTTATTACACAACCGACAGTGAGTCAGGCAATCAAAGAATTAGAAAAATATTATGGAGTATTGTTATTCGAGCGAATATCAAAAAAGCTGTACATAACTGAAGCTGGAAAAAATCTACTTATCTATGCGAAAATAGCGGTAAAGCAATTTGACGAATTAAATGAATATATGTTTACTGCAGGCCATTCAGAAAAAATACGTATTGGGACAACAATAACTGTAGGATCTTGCATGCTGCCGTCTATTATAAATCATTTTAAAGAACGAATACCTCAGGTGGATACATATTCATATATGAATAATACAAAATCCATCGAAGATAAACTTTTGAAGGCCGAACTAGATATCGGTATTGTGGAAGGGCAGGTAAAAAGCCACGATTTAGTAAATATGCCTGCTGTAAAAGATTATCTTGTTATTGTATGCAGTAAAAAGCACCATTTTGCGGGACGTAAACAAATCTCGATAAAAGAGCTAGAAAACGAAGCTTTTGTAATGCGCGAAGAAGGAAGTGGCACGAGAGAATTATTTGAGAATTATATGCTAAAAAGCGATATAAAATTGAAAATAAATTGGGAAGTAACCTGTCCGGTTGTAATAAAAAATATCGTATTAGAGCATAATTGTCTTGCAGCAATATCAATAAGGCTAGTAAAAGAGGAGATAAAAAGCGGGCAACTATACGTTATAAAAAGCAAGGAAAATGCTTGGGACAGATCTTTTAACATCGTCTATTATAAGAATAAATATATAACCGAAGGCATGAAAACGTTAATTGAAATCGTTAAGGAATATAACAATGCCGATATTTTAAAAAATATTTCAACCGGAACTCTAGTAAATAACGGTAGTATCTAAAAAACACAGGAGCGCATTGCTCCTTGATAAGCAACATCCCCGTGCAAGCTAGTGGTATGCGCGCACCTACGTGAATGCCATTAGTTTGTACGGGGAATTTCATTTTGGAAATCAATAAGCAGGATTGCTTTCACTTCCTTATGTACGGCCTATTTAAACTAAGATACGACACGGGTCTGAGTACTTTATATGCTTAGTCGTACCGCTAAATAGCGGCTGCTTAAAACCAGCTCATATGGTCTTACAGCAAATCCGCAGGCTTGCGTCTTCACATAAATTGGCCCTGTTTTAATTAATGAGCTAAGAGGTGTAGCAAAAATAGAATTTTCATCCTATTTTTGCTACACCTCTTTTTTAGGGATTAAGCCATATCTTTGCGTTATTTTAATGTCTTGACTGGCTTTTCTTTATGTTCGCGATAATCTGGACAGCTTCCGACGAAATCAAATATTGATAGGTAGTATCCGGCACTAAAGAACGTAACCCTTCCCAGTTAACTTGGCGAATGAATTCCCTTGCTTTAGAAGCGCTTATATATTCATCGTCAACGCTAACACGCGGCATTTCTTCCAATGTGTTATAATCCTGGATGAAAGTCCTTCTCCAGGGAGGCTTTCATCCACCGCAAAATTTCTGAGCGACTCTTTAGCTAATGAACCGGTGCAATCATGACATCATCCTGGTATAACACCACTGTATAATCCACCTGAGCATCAAAAGTCAGGGCAAAAGGCTCCAAGCTTACGAACCGCTTCAACCTGTCTAGTGCACGTCAGAACTATTACCTGTTCCTCAATACTGCCCCACGTCATCCTTACATTCCTCCATGTTCCTCACTGCATCACTATCCACTGGTTCTTATTCATGCTCATGATCCCGCGGCGAATCCGCGCCCCGACCGGTAACATCACTGATTTTGGCACAGGCAAAATCAGACAGCAGTGCGATAGTAGAAGGCTGACCCGCCAGTGTTTCCCCATGTAATATCACACCATTAGCGGTTTCGATATATTTTACCGGAAGGCTCCGCCTGAAAACTTTGCCTGTTTTATGGTCGCTTACTTCTACAGTAATATCATCAGCCTCAATTCTATCTAGATTATCGGACTGTCCATAAGCCTCAGCCCACTGCTCCAGCATCTTGGCAGTGCTCTCCAGGTATGCGTTATGTAGTTCCTGCCGCCATAAAGTAATCAACGTATCATAATCTGCCGTATCTTGCGCTAATTTACCTAAAATTTCCTGGCAAAACTTATCAAACTCTTGTTTCAACTGAAACGGGATGTCTTTGCTCATAACTTCATCTCCTCTACAGTATTGAATACGCCGCTTACTTTCGTTTAAACACCCAGTCATACTTATCATAAGTCGCTCTGTCCCATGGCGCCACTTCCGGCCTGATTGCATCACCCCGTTTGCTCCATTGCCTCCCAGTCCGGTCAGCTTCTTCATAAGTGTCGAATATGCCGGTCAAGCCTCTGATGCCTGATAGGGGATTGGTAAAAACCAAGCCGTACCCTTTCTGTTCTTCCGTAAATTCAAGTTCCTTATACATCTCATCCTCCCTTTTACTTCTTGGATAGAACGGACAATCACTATGTATACACATATCATTGTTAACAAACTGAGAACATTCGTATCTACTCTCGTTGGATTCGTCAAAAAATCCAAATTTTTGTTTAGCAATCTCAATGGCAATCATGGATTCTCGTTTGCAGCATCTCGGTCCGCCAAGCTTGCTAATAGCCATCAGTGCGTGTGCGGTCATCAGGTTGGCTTCACCCCGCTCCTCTTTTGAGTATGGGGTGACCTTTTTAAGCACCGAATACGCAATCCCCACACCGATGCAAGCCCCGCATGTTCCATGGGTGCCGCATATTCCGCCGAATATCGCCTTCCCCCGCGCTATGGCCTCTTTGATAGCAGGAATATCTTTTTTGTTTATACTATTCCCATAGGCGGACACCAAAACGGCTGGTACAATACTGTGATATTCCGGTCCGTGCATATGCAGCTTCTTCAAATCAAAAATACATAATGCCAGCTCGACTGGATCGGTTAAATCGGAGTCAATGCAAATTTGCTCTACAAGCTCCAATACATCTTTTCTATGGCATTCATCGCATACATAATGACCTTCACAACAAAAGACATTAGTGCTTTTTTCTTTTCCGCAGTAAAAGCAATTGGCCCTGACAAACATTTCAGAGATATAATATAACTCTCGTCCGCATACCATGCAGCCGGAAATGTGATCTGCATTTGAACAACAGCTATTATGATCCATTAACTTCACCTACACATTAGTTAATTATCTGATTTGACACTATCCACACACTCTTTTATTTTTTGATACTATTGCCAACATGTTCTAAACTAACCGCCCTGTGTAATACTCCCTTGTAAACTTTTTAATCAGATAACTTCCAAAAAAATAGAATTTTATGGGATCATTATAAAAACTGCATCCACCTCAAATATTAGCCCAATAAATCTAATATTTAGGTGGATGCAGTTCCATTTCGCCCTACTTAGACCGATTTTCTAGCCAATAGGCCATAAAAATCTTCTCCGACATCAATAGCTTTTACAATAAAACTGGCTTGAGCGAGCAATGAAATTACTTCCTGCCTGTCTAGTCGATGCGCAACGGGTGGCCCTTGAGGCATTTCCCGCTTTTCCCAATCAATTAACGCCAGCTTTCCGCCCGGCTTTAAGATCCTGTTCAGTTCAAAAATAAATTGTTTTGCATTCTGTGCTTCATGCAAAACAAAAAAAACAATTTCAACATCAACTGAGCCATCGGGGAGGCCAAAATCTTGCTCATCAATTTTGATCGTTTCAATATTGGGTACTCCGCATAACTTTGCTCTCTTACGAACTTGCTCTATCATTTCATCCGATATATCCATCGCCAACACTTTGCCTGTTAAACCTACGACAGAACTTGCCGGAAAAGTAAAATAACCAATTCCTCAGCCGACATCAGCAACGACATCGCCATTTTCTAAGTCAAACTTATGCAAAATCTCATCCGCCGGCAATGATTTTCTACGTTCCGGATTATCTAGTTTTGCAAATGATTTTACATCAAATTTATGATGCATAACGACCTCCCCTTCAGCCAAGTATGGATTAGTGACCGCAGCAGCCACCACCGTGTCCATGGTGATTGCCACCACAAACATGTTTTTGACCATCTTCACCTATTTTTATTTTCTTCATGCTACCACACTTCGGGCAAGCAATTTCATACACATGCTTACCGCCTTCTACAAGGCTCAACTTCCCAAATATGTCCACAATCTTGACATTCGAACTTGCGATTTTTAACCATATACGTTCCTCCTTGTATTATAATAGTGTACCCCTCAACTAGAGCAAAAGTAATCTTTTGTCTAGCCGCATTGAGTATTCTTTGAAAGGTTGCCCGCGATACACCCGTGGTCGCCGCACACGCAGCCTGATCCATTCCGGTCAAGTTCTTTAACCTTATAGTTTCTAATTCTTCAACTAATAAGGTTACTACCCTTTCTTCATTTGCATCTAGGGGAGTAAACTGACAACGTCGTCTCGGCATTTAGCCACCTACTACAAATGGGCATATGCCCATTTGTAGTATATACCAACAGATATGAAATTACAATAAAAACTATATAATCAATATGTTTTCCACTACAATCTTTTTATAATACGCCCTAGTGATAATTGACCTATCCTAGAATACTAAAAAGACAAAGCCTTTTTAGGGCATTTATCTACACAACGACTACATTTTAGACAATCACTATTAGTAAATCCCTCTATAGTTTCTTTTGCTGTATAAGGAGATAATTGAAGCGGACATGCCGTTGTACACAGTTTGCAGTCAATACAGGATTTTTCTACTTGTAAAGGCATGGGCTTTTTTCTAATACTAAACCAGCTTGCCAAAGTTCCCATTGGGCAAAAGGAACACCAAGTACGTTGATGATACATTACTCCTAAAACAATCCCTCCGACTGTTGTTATTAGAATTATCCGGACAAATACTGCTCCTATGGCAGAGAATTTGCCCCAAGCATAATACATCTGTACCGTAAAAACTCCGATAACAAAGAAAACCATCAATATCCGAAAACTCTTACTGCGGAAAAGCATCGGTATTGGTTTCTTGGGCGATATTTTAGCAATAACATTATCATAAAAACTGCCACGAGGGCAGAAGTTTCCACACCAGTAGCGGCCTTTAAAGGGGGCCAGCAAAACCGGGGCCACTGTACGAGAGTCCGGGGTTACTTTAAACCATGCCGCGTACATAGTCGGTAGGACCAGGAGCGTTAATACGGTGGCGCAGTTCTTCGATGCGATTTTCAGGAACACTGATCTCGATTTCCCGGTCACCATCCTCCACTAGGGTGAGGACGGCCTGCCCGGCACTGACAACCTGCCCGGCTTCGGCGTTGACGGCGAAAATGACGCCCGCGCTATTGGCATACAATGTGCTGTAAGCTAGCTGGTTGGCTCCCTGAACATATTGGGCAGATGTTTGCTGCACGGCAGCGACAGCCGAATCATAGGCACTTTGATACTGGTCAAGCTGGGCCCGGCTGATTGCATTTTGGTCATATAACTGACTGTAGCGGTTCAGGTTGTTTTCAGCCAATTTTTAACTGGGACTGAGCGGAATATACCTGAGCAGCATTTGAATTTACCGCTTGGTTAAGATCTTTTGGATCAATCTCCATAAGGACGTCACCAGCCTTCACCACACTACCCAGATCAACATGGCGCTTGATAATTTTTCCGCTGACCTGAAAAGCAAGCTGACTTTCGTAGCGTCCCCGGACCTCGCCTGAATAGGTGTATTCCTGTGCGGCGTTTTCCATTTTGACTGTGGTTGTCCGGACTAAATCAACTTCACCTGCAACCGGTTGGGGCTGATGATGTCCTTTCCATACCATGCCGCCGATGATACAGATACTTAACACGGTTGCCAAACCGTAAACTATTTGCTTTTTTGGCAGTTTGCTTAGACATTTTAACTGTCGCATTTTTAGATCTCCCTATGCGATTTCGTAGATTGACGAATTGAACCACGGGTTTTTCATAAGAAACGACGTGAATCAACTGCCCATTACGAATCAATTCAATTTTACCCAATTCTTTGCCTTCCCATTTCCAGGTTTGGATAAGCTCGCCAACGAGCTGTTTTATTTTACTTCGTGGTAACGCCGGATCAGCCACGACAGGTATGCCTTGAATGATCATCGCACACATTGCTATTGTTCCTCCCGCTGATTAGGCAAACTTTTGGAAAACGTACCCGACAGGCTGATAACAGCTAACAATCCCATACAACCGGCCAGCGTAAAGAAGATGGTAGTAACGGTTCCACCGGATACATTGTGCAGAGTATCTAAAATTAGCGGCGAAGCAAATTGTCCTAAAAAAGCAGCACTAGACACAACCGCCATAACGGCAATATTCTTTCCCATAGGTGCATAGGCAGATGCCTTATTGATAATGAACGGATAGGCCCAACCACTTCCGAAACCGGCAATAATAATTGATAAAATGAGTATTGTTTGGGAGTAACATACGCCCAGACCGCTGTAACCCACAGCCATCATCAGCAACATACAGCAGGGAAGCAAGCGATTCAAATACTGGCTCGCCGCCTTAAGACTAAATCCTCCTGCAAACATGCTTACGGCATTGATGGCGAAGAGAATGCCAGCGAAACTGGAGTCACCGATGTTTCTACTATAAATGAGCAAGGAAAGGTTGGTAACAATTGCATAAAAAGCCAGCATAAACAGAAACGCTGCAAATGCCCAGCCGTAAACCGGACCAGGAAGAGCGGTTTTATTGTGTGCTTCAGCTTGCTTTTCCGGAGATGGAATACCTTTGATAAATAGTGCGACAAGCACCAATACAAGAATGGCAATTAAATAGACATAAAAAACGTAATGCCAGTTGATCAAGGCAAGCATTCCTGCTCCAAGATTGCCGATAATGGCTCCCAGGTTATTGGCCGAAAAGGAATAGCCCAGCATTTTCATTCGTTCGCCACCCTGATAAAAATCGGCAATCAGCCCGGTTGACAGCGGTAAAATGATACCGGTTCCTGCGCCCAGTACTGCACGGAAAACGAGCAACGGAATAAGCGAGTCAGTAAAAGCAGCACCAAATCCGCCGATAATATATACAACCAGACCGGCTAGCAATAACTTTTTTTTGCTTATACGTGAACTTAATATCCCTGACAGAATGGAAAATGGGACAATAAATAGCGGTGGTACAGAGAGAATCAATTTAATCATAGTTTGACTTTCACCTGGAAACGCCTGAGCGATTTCTCCTAGTCCCGGAGCCACTGCGGCTCCAGCCATGATAGTGAGAAGGGAAATAGAGAGAAGAGAAATTTTAAACATACAGTAACAGACTCCTTTTTGTTATATTAAAATAAACTATTATAATACTGAACTAATGTTCAATATTGTTCAAAAAAAAAAAAAAAATTTACACAATTACAGAATTTATTCCGTAAAAGTATTGCTGCATAAAGAGTTTCATAATATGGTCCGCCCATTTTTCATCCTTATAATGTCTGGCTATTTCGAACAGGCCTTCCATAAAATTATTGGCCAATATGTGAAAAAAGAAATCGTCCATTTTTTTTTCACTGTGGATTAGCTTTTTCTGTAATTGCGTCTGTATATGAATCTGCGTAAGCCGGATAAGTTCTTCTCTGGCATTTTCATATACGGTACCTTTGCTTTTATCGATTAGAATGATAAAGGGTTTGCGGTTGTTTTTTAGCATACTAAAAATAAAGGGTAGCTCTTCTTGGAAAAACTTGTCATATCCAGGATTGCTCTCTTGTGAACTTGCTGTAGACAATATTTTTTGAAAAGAAAGATAAGTAGGGTTGACAACGGCAGCGAACAACGCTGCTTTATTCTTGTAATAGGTATAAATAAGCCCTACAGGTATGTCTGCTTCCTGGGCAATATTTCTCAGGGTAGCGGACTGATAGCCCATTATATAAAACTCATCAATCGCTGCCCGGTATATATTTTTTTCTATTTCTTCTTTCAAGACCTGTGCCATAGCTTCCTTACACCCCAATATTGAACTTGCGTTCAATATAGCACAGATATGATACAGTTGTCAAGATATTCCGTTTCAACTGGTTAAAAATAGTTATTCCGCCTTTTCAAGTTCCGGCTACATCGACTTTATTGAAATACTCCCATAGATTCAGCACTGTCGCCGGCTTGCTTTGGAGTCATCAAGTTTACAAATTAGGCACCAAAAGAGAAGATAACTATTTTTTAAATACAATAGTCCGTTACAGATTTCCCCCATTCAAAATAGTCTCGCATAAAGCTTACTCTCGATTTGATAAACATTTCGTGACCAGCCATTTTCGATAGTTTTTCTCGCATACTATATATGAATGTCCCAATCTTTTATTTTGGTCCAAAAAAGCAATATTTTGATACCATGGCAATTGTGCAAGTACCTCTTGCACAATTAAAATATCTGGAAAAGCAACTGCAAGCTTCGCCATATATTTTAAATTACGAACAGAATGGCCCTTTGCTGTTGGAAATTCCAGTTTTCGTTGGATTTGGAGATTCATGAACTTTGCAATCAATGTGTATGCGCGTATGATGCCAAGTGCCCATGACGATAAACCCGTCATGATTCAAGTCAAACTCAAATCTTGTAGACTTATTCCTTGCAATTTCTGGCTAAAGAGTATAATAAAAATAGATGGAATTAAAAAGTCGCCGTATCCTGAAAGTGCTACCAACACTCTCAGGCACGAGCAGGTGGTTAAAGCACCTACACGTAACAGTTACCTGTCCACGACGATACTTATTATTATACCGTGCAGCCGCCCTTGATTCAAGCGACGGTATGTTCGGTCATCCAAATTCGTTCGGACAAAACTTCGCGGCTGTATGCAAATTTGCATAACAAGTAACAGGCAATAGCGGAAAGCAATGTGTTCCGCAGATGCTTGTTTATGTATATGCTAATGATAAAGCAAGCGCATGTGTAGGTCAAAGAGACCTGTCATGCGCTTTTTCATTTCCTTCTGAAAAAAATTTACAGGAGGAATCATCATGAGTAAAGGGATGCACGTTTTCGAAACGGCCATACGGGACCTTGAAGTCATGCATAGTGAAGAAAATCTACGGGATCTCGATAGTGTCTCCGGCGATTATTATGCTACCCATCAAAAGCTAAAACAATTACAACAGGAATTAGCCGCTGAATTAACCCCAGCACAAATTAGAAAAGTCCATCAATTGGAAGACTACTGTTTCGAACTGGAATTTTTCGCCGAAGATATCTACTACCACCAAGGCTTCGCCGACGGCATCAGTTTGATGACGCAGTCCCTCATGTGGGAGGCTATCCGAAGATAAAATCAGTTATTCATGTTATCAACAAGCGCCAAAATTTCCTGCATTTTTTCCTTCATAAGCCGGGCATCGCCCCGGCTTTCCACATTAACAATACTGACACATAGAATATCATTTTCTTTTGTAATAATTTCTTAGTACGCATATGTTAATCTTAAGTATTAAATATTCTTTTACATTTTCAATATCCGTTTTCATAACTTTAAGAAAATATTTTTGTTTTAGCGGATAAAGTTCTAAATACCTACTTCCCCATCACATTAAAATGCAGCCAGAGGCCATAATAGACCCCCGGCTAAACCATAGATATAAGCAGTCAAATAGAAAAAATCTTGATAATATGACAGGGATAATATCATATAGTTAATTATCGGTAACCTCTTGAATAATAACAATTGGGGCTTCTAGTAGAATTTAACGTATCCACTCACACCAGATGTAACCGTACTTCCACTTTTATGAACTCTTCAATCACTTTTTTGAGCTCTCCATCCTTATTTTTCTTAAAGCGAAAATGTGGCTGAAAGTACTGGAAATCAAGGATTTTCGGATATTTTTCGCCGTAGCAACGCAATACTCTCGACGTGAAACGTAAGTCGAACATTTTTTATTTTTAATAGTTTATCATTATTTATAATTACCTACAATGTAGTAAAATCAGCAGTTTTTGTGGAAACAATTTTATTTATTATTACCTATGGTTATTTGCAAAAATATATAAATACTTCCTCACCGTGGGCAACAGGTGGGCAATGCCAACAATAAAAGGGATAGAGAAGTAATGACTTTTGTTGTCGGCATTGCATTTACAAAAGAGGACAACCGCTTGGTTTCAATAATTTAGTAAATTTATAACCACAATATTGACAAACGTAAACTTCTTTACGCATCATAGAAGCATAGCCTATTATTTAAAATTGAAACAAGAAAGGGATAACTACAACCACAAATACCAAAACTGTCCATATTATTTTCCTTAGAATATCAATTTTCGTATTATACTTATTTTGCTACTCGTTAGGACAATTCCTTGTTAATCAACAAGATAACGATTTTACTACTAAAATTACATTCAGAGCCCGCCCCCCCTCATTAAAATAATTGGAGACCCTTTGTTGCAATAATTTACAATTTTTGCAGGAATATAATGGTTGCTCGTGGTAGTGTAGTTATATAATGTATTAAGCATTTATTAATTATATAGTTTGAGCTATAACGTCATTATATTAATAAATTTATCTTTGATAGTGTAGCTTAATAAAATTAAAAGGAGATATGTGTTATGCGATTATTGCACGGAGTGGAAAAAAGCACTAAATATTTGCTGCGCTCAAAATCATTTGATTTTGCTACTAATTATAATAAAAAACCATCAGAAATTCATAGTTTTGTCTGGAAGGGGCACCCTTTTTATTATCGAACTGGAACATCTGATACTGATGTAATCGACACAATTCTAATTAAACCGCAACACCGTTCTGAATATTTTATTAAGGACAACAACGTAAAAACAATTCTTGATATAGGTGGAAATATTGGCACCGCTTCTGTATTTTTTGCTAATCTATATCCTGATGCCAACATATACACTTTTGAACCTATGCCTAATAATTTTAAACTTTTAGAAAAAAATGTTGCGGGGTATCCTAAAGTTAACCCTTATAATGTTGCACTTGGAAATAAGAGTTATCAAACTTCAATCTACCATTCTCCTGAAGAGGATTGTAAAGGTAGTTTTAGCTTACTTACCCCCAATAAATCAGGGTGCCACACAGACATTCAAGTGAAAAGCGTAGCTGAATTTATAGCGGAAAACGAAATAGATAATATTGATATTATAAAAATTGATACAGAAGGGGCGGAATACGATATTTTAGCAGCCATTCCTCCGCAAATATTGTCAAAAACAAAATGGATTATCGGCGAATTACATAATTATAAGAATTGGGAACTACTTAATCTTTTAGAAAAAGATTTTCACATCGGTGTTGATAAAGGAGTAGATTGTAGTTTAGCAATATTTACCGCGCATATTAAATCATAATTTTTTTACAATAAATGGTTTTATTCATAGTCAGTAGTAGCTGATTTTTATAATGCCTGTAAAACAGAAATGGACAATGTTTCCTATAGAGTATAAAAAGTAGGTATGTATATCACATAAAATGTGAACTTTATATAATAGTTCACATATATTGTTAACTATATACTACATATTCTATATATAATATAATACTTGTCCTCTTGTCCTATATAGTATATAAATATAGATAATATAAGGGTTTAAAGTAGGGACAAGATTTGTGACAAAAATTAGACTTGTCCCTACTTTAAACCCTTGCTTTCGTGTAAAATAAAAAAAAGCTCCTATCTCAACAATCGGCTGAGATAGGAGCTGCGTCATTAAAATGGCACCGTCAACCTGGCATCATCAGTTACTTCGTAAGCGGCATAACTTCAAAGCTGATGATTTTATCGAAAGACAGATACTCTGTACTTCCGTCCACCCCATCGGTAAACTCATAATGTGTAGTGCTTGTATCGCAAGATGCAACAGTCCGGTTATGCCAGTTCACAAAATCATCTGCCGAAGAAACCTTATACTCGCGTTCGCTGGAATCACTCATGATTATTTTCAAGACTACTTGGTTGTTAACATTCATCGTTTTAAAGCTAATAATTTTGTCAAAGGCCAGATATTCTGTACTACTTTGCGTACCAACTGTTTTGTCAAACGAATAGTAGTTGGTTCCAGTACCAATAGTGCGATTAAACCATGCAAGGAAGTTATTGAATTCATCGGTGTTTACTTCGTATTCCCGCTCGCTAGAATCGCTCATAGTAATACGCAATAATGCAGTTCTGCTTTCGGCCGGAGGTGTAAAATCTGAAGTCCAACGAGCAATTTTGCTAATGCGGAATTCATCAAAATAAACTTTTTTTACCGTCACTACATCTTCATGTGTATAGCCCCCAATAGCTATTGGCTGTGTATCTGTACTTGTCAAATTTGCATTAGACTGTTTCTGACTATCCAATTTACCATCAATAAATAAATTAAAGACATTATTATATCGTACTAATGCGATATGATGCCAATTATTTAAAGATAAAATTGCCGTAGAATTCATGTATGGAGAATTAGGAAGCGCTCCTGTGCTATTGTTATCGAGATAAGAATAAACCTTTACGTGATTATCACTACCTAGCATAATCCCAAGGAAATTATCAAGATGCCAAGACCTCCCGAATAACCAATCATCCGATGATTGTTCAGTGTATACCCAAAAATCAATAGTGAAATCTCCTACCCCAAACTCTACTAAATTAGTATTGGGACATTGTAATATTGCTCCATCTAAATATAACGAACCCGTTCCAATCTTTTTCTGTTCACTATTATTACTACCTGCGCCAGTATAATTTTTAAAACTCCACTGATTCCCACACTCATCCTTCAAACCATCATCAAAATGTAATAACGATACGGTGTATTGATCAACTTCATACATAAAATATTACCTCCAAATTTTTTTGAAATCGACATAACCAAGGATCTCTTATTTTAGTTGCGTGTATCCTGTATATCAGCTTTCACATATATACATTCTTTCAAGCTGATTTTTTAAACGAGCTAGACCACATTTTCGCAAATTAAATACATCCTGCGGTGTAACCCCTAATTCGTGGGCATACTCCGTCAGGCTGTATCCTAAAACTATCGTTTTTATTATCGCTTGTCGCTGTTTAGTTGAAAGATTGGCTAGTGCCTTACAAGGTCTTTGCCGTAATAATTTTAGCTCTACGACTTCGGCTACATCTATATGAGCTGGTGATTCAAAACAGCTTTCAATATTTTCATGATTAACATATCGTTGTTTCTTTCTAATCATATTCCATACGGCATATTTGACACGGCTTTCAACGTATCCCGGCAATCGCACCCCTTTGTTTGAATCATATGTTGCAAATGCTTCAACAACTGCCAACCATGCTTCGGCTTTTTCATCATCTGCTTTATTCCAAGTATATTTTTTTACAAGTGGTGCAAAGTCCAGAATCTCCAACGTGTCCCTCCCATAACGTTAATTACTTAAACTTTATCGCTTCCCACCGGAGGCGATATTCCATTTCATTATCTTTATAATTTCTGCCAACGTCTACGCCAATACGGTCATGCCGGATTCCGATACCAATATCCTTATTGCCAGCATAAATGTCAATCCCACCGGATGCCGTGTTATCTATAATCGTTGGCTGCACATCCATTTTAAAGCTGATTGTGCTATTCTGGTCTAGTGTTACCTGCCCCTTTTCAAGCTTCTGAGACTCACCCTGTAGCAAATCAAAAGTATATGGCTTACCATTAACAGACACATTCACCTTTGCCGGATCAGCAGTTAGCCTCACATCCGTGGGATCTACTTTTTCAACAGTCTGGCCAGTCGTTGGGTCTGTATAAACTAAAACTGGCTTATCAACATACTGTAGTTTAGTTGTCGTCGTGTCTGTGCCTTGCGCTTGGATAATCGTCGGCTGCTGAACAATCGTATTGGTCTGCGCCGTTTTTGAGCGGATCTCATCTTTAAAATTTTCGTAGTCCTGTTTAACAGCTAGGAACCCACGATAAACAAGGAAAATCAAAAGGCAGACCAAAATGATTTTACATATGATCTGCCAGTGAGATTTTATAAAATTCCATAATGAAGTGATGTATTTCATTACAACACCCCCAAGGCACGTACAACAGCAGCACCTACCTGCCAGATAATAAATGCCCCACAAACTAAAGCAACTTGCCACGAAACGCCATGTTTAGCCCTGAAGTTTTCAGCGAAGGTGATTTTTTCTTCCTCTAAATTTCGAACTTCATCCTTCACTTCTTTTGCAGCAGCCTTTACCTCATCTTCCGCATCAGCTAATTTTTGTTTCATCGAAGCCAGCGCATCAGGAAACACTTCAGCCCCTGATTCTTCAAACTGAACTATAACCGCTTTCATGCCTTCAATATCAGTTTGTACAGGCGTTTCAGGTGCCACTACAGGTTCGACTACAGCCTGAGTCATATCAGTAACTATGACCGCACCCGCCGTCTGTAATTCTAGAATAGCCGCTTTCAGTTGTTCTGCTGTCATGGCAGCAAGTTGTTCATTTGTGTATAACATTTGTCATTCCTCCAATAAAAATTTTAGGCGACTCGCTTGAGCCGCCTTTTTAGTCGTATAAAATATTACCGTCAAAATTCTGTCCATTAATATTAAGGCTGTCGGTATACTGCCACATATAGCCCATAAAATCGTCAGTAGAATTATATTGAGCATTCCACACAGCACACCCAAGGTTTTGCCAATCAATATAATCCATAAGCCAGGAATAAGACGCATACACGCCACAATTCAGTCCTAGATTATCTATAAACGCCTTACAAATAGCCGTGGTATCTTCTGTACTGAAAGAAAAACCATGATTGGCCTTATACTGGTCTGCATCTTCCATATCAAAAAATACGGGCAAGTCAAGTCCTACACCTGCACTGTCAATTGCTTCTCGACAGTTAGCTGCTTCTTGAATCGCTTCATCCGGGGTTAAAGCATAGCTGTAATGATATGCACCAACCTTCAAGCCAACCGCCCTTGCTCCGGCAACATTCTCCACGAAATTCCCGTCAGTTGAATGTAATCCATATGAGCAGCGAATCATTGCAAACTCAATCCCTGCATCCTTCACGGCCTGCCAATCTACTGTGCCGTTGTTTTCTGATACGTCAATACCTTTCATTATTCGAACCAACTCCTTTTGTAATTATCCTTTTTAGTTATGTTATTCTGCTGGTTCACTTATTGTTATTTGGCTTTTCGCCTAATTTTGAATTATGTTCGCTATCGGTCTGGTAAACAGTCCACCCAGCCTTTGCCAAGCCTAGAATTGAACCAAAGCCCAACATGATAGCACCAATACCTTGCCAACAACTTGCCAAATCAAACTTTGTTCCGCGTAGACCGTTGCTCCAAAAACCGTACAACCACGAAAACCCAACAATGCATAAAAACATCATCCAAATAATCGTAAGAAATATAACAAGCGCAAGCCAATTAGCCTGCGCCCAGTTGCAAAAACGTATGAATTTGTTTTTCAATGTTTCATCCCTTCTTCCAACCCATCAATTCGATGATGGGCCGATTTCGTACTTTCCTCCACCCTTACAAGCCGTTTATCCATGTCCTGCCTGGCTTCTTCTGTTTTTTCAATAGCATTTTTCAAATCTATAATTGTTTCTTTTAATGCTGTAATGGCACTGCCAAGAGGCTTTATAACAATTAGATTGATTCCGCCACCAACAAACACGGCAATCGTAATCAGTTGAACTAAATTGCCTAAATTTATCTCCACGCCTCGCCCTCCTCTAGCATAAAAAATAGACGCCTACGCGCCTTGTACTGCTGACAATTTTTCTTTCCATTCTGCTGACAGTTTTGTTCGAGCTGCTACAATGCTATCTAAAGATTTACCGTTTAGCTGTGCATCTATTGCCGCATCTCGTAAGGCGGCTTGCTTCGCAGAATACTCGGCGTTAATGGCGGCGTATTGCTGCTGTGTTGTCGGCCCTGGCGGCGTATACTCAACCAGCTTTTTCGTGGTCACATCAACTTTACGTGTTGCCTGATGCTGCATCCAATCGTCGTGCTCGGCCTCAGTAATTTCAATATAAGGCGTAGGAATAGCGGACAGGTCAATCGTTGTGCCAGTCTGGACTGTCCCAGCAGCCTGTGTAACTGTCTTCGTGACTTGCTTCCCCTCGGAATCAATGACCGGATCGCCTTTGTCATCAAACTCTGGTGTCTGCGTAATAATTGGCTCGGTGTTATAAACCAGAATCTCTTTGCCGTGGACAGCATCACAATAAGGTGCGCCAATGATTAAGCCCGTCGCATCATAATGTAAATAATAATTCATGGTTACCTCCTTAATTGCCTATAGCATGGCAAACGCCACCAGCAGTATTAACATTGCCTTGCGGATTATACATTTCGAAAACAAAACCAGACAATGACCAATTGTAAGCGTTAGATGTCATCTGTCCTGATTGATTGCCTACATTTGCTATACTAGCCAGTACAGCAATAACCTTGTTAGGAAATTTTAGCGGAAAAGTAATGTTGTAAGTATTTGCATTACCTCCCCCCACATTTGCTGCAGGAATATAGACAAATTGCTCAATATCTCCGTTTGACCATTTGCGCCAATAATAATTTGTGCCTGAACCAGACGCGACAATTGAAGTTACTTGGTCTACCGTAGCGACTTGTTTATCATTCGAGTAGATTTCAGCAGCCCTGAACGGTCTATATACGGCGTGAGTATAATCTACTAACCTAACAGTACCATCGCTACTCATGTAAAAATCATTAGCGACAACGTCCGACATATCGAACCGGTAGCTAGGAGGATTGGCAGTAGTTCCTTTCACACTAAATATATTTGCAGTAGCACCTCGGGCTGTATCTGCATTACCGCCATTAGCAGGGGCTGAACCGGCAGTAGTTGCATAGTTTACAGATTGATTGCCGATATTGCCACTATGGATGAATTCATACAACGTTCCCCAAGTATTACTATCGTAATTCTGTAATCTAAACCCAGCACGAACACCATATTTACTAAAGACCAGTTGATTACTAAGTTTTACATCATCACCACCATAACCACTCATCCACAAGCAATCAGCCCACCCCCATGTTGTCATCAGCATCGAGAGTCTTAACTTGTTACTACCATAATAACTTGGTATTTGACTTCCACCACTTATATATTCAGCAGTACAACCAGCAGCATATCCACCATTTGCAGGAGCAGAACCAGCAGAGCTTGCATAGCCTGCACTATCCGCCTGCGCTGCACTCCCTACCTTCCCAGTCACAGCAATTGTCACGCGATCATTAACCACATCAGGTATAAAGGCAATATTTGCACCCGAAGCAATTTCCAAGGTGTCTGTTTTACTGTCCGCTTGAATGGTTGTGTCACCGACTTTTACGCTACTAAATGCATTTTGGTTGACTTCTGCACCTTCGGCAATACCAGCCAATTTATTGTGTTCGGCTGCTGTTTCAAAACCGTCACTTGACGACGTAGCCGCATCATGGGCATGCGCCTTAGGTGCAAAATCAGCGGCTGTTTTGCCGTTGACCATTCCAGCGTTTAAATTTACATTTTCCACACCGTTCGATACTGGGATATTTCCGTTTGCATTGCCTGGTGTCAAACCTTTGACGGTCCCGGCATCAACGATTTGATCACCCTTTAGCCCTTCAAAATTTGTCCGCAGTTCATCTGGAGCACCCGACAAATACCCTGCGTTCTCCGGCTTTGTTGCATCATAAGCCATTTATTCACCACATCCTTTCAAATTTAATACCCTCTTGCCCGCCAATCTAATGTCCCGCCTACATCAACATTGTTGTAATTTAAAATTTGAACATTAAATCCCAATTTATCACGATTCGTTATCTGAGCATGAACGTCTGTACCAATGGCATACGGCGTAACCACTGGAATAATATAAAAATCTGTATCATAAGTAATCCGAACACCACCGACCGGGACTGTTGCTGTTCCGGCTTTTTCAATGTCTGGTAGATCAATCATGACATTGAAATTATTAACTTCAGGCGTTTTGGCTGTATTCGTTGTTGCCAAGTTCACCCTAAGTTCGATGTACCGAAATACAAATTTTGAAGGCAAAAAATCAAGCCAAACACTCCAATTGACATTATCTTGGCTTGTCCGCATTTGCAAAACCGCCGTAGTGTCTCCCTGATACTTTACAGTGCTAAGAAACTTAATACTGATATTGGCCGTAATTACCCGGCCTACGTCAATTTGCTCACAACTGTATACCCCGTTTGGCTGATAGGTGCCATCCCCATTTTTCTTTAGACGCAGCACTTGAAGACCACCAGTGTCCTCGAAGGCCAGTGCAGGATAATCACTCCACCGACCGCCAATGGTCTGCCAGTTGATACTGGACTGGCCAAACTCCGTATTATTGTGAGTACCGGACTTCATTTCAATTTCATCAAATGACTGGACAATATTTTTTGGTGGTAAATCAGTAACGGTTAGTTGCTGATCAACGGCGTGAATTGAATATTTATTACTTCGGTTAATCGCCTTAATCCAATAGTGATAGATCCCGTCAAAATCGACTTTGTAAGTGTGTGAATTTCCGGTTACATTGGTGGCAATAAGCTGGCCGTATTCAAATGTCCAGCCTTCCCGAATCTCAAACCCGACAACATCATGATCAACTGCTCTATCCCAGTACAGCTCCACATATTCGCCATTTTGCTGAACGATGAAATTCTGAACATCCTGTGGTTCCAAGGTTGCATATAAGCTGGCTGAAGCTTCATCTGAAGAATATTTTGCTGTGTTGAATGCTTTGATCATGACTTTCACATTGCCAGAAGTATTGTCTGGCCTGAATTGATAATTCGTGTTGCTGGTCTGTATCAGAACGGTTGCCGTTTCCCACGTCCAGCCATAACGAATTTCATAGTACATCAGATCAATTTCACTAATTCCAGTCCAGGTAATGTTTATCAAAGACCTGTCATTTTCATCCTGTACAAGTTTGATATTTGTTACAGGCGAAGGATTCAAATCCCATTCTGCGCCGAAACTTGCTGGATACAAGCTGTATTTCCCGGCTACTGTCACGGCTTTAATCCACCAGGTATGTTGGCCTTCATCTGGTATTTTAGCATCGAAAAACGTCGCCTGTACTCTGTCACCAACCACTACGCCTGAATCCCAACTAGCTCCACGCCGAATCTCAAAGTACTGAATATCTAAACTTAATGGGTTGCTCCATGTAAGATGCACGATTGATCGGTCACTGATAGACTGTGAGCCCGTAAACTCTGTTACGTCATAGGCTTCAATGAATGTGGCTATAGAAACATTCGACACGTTGGAGTAGTAGCCAGCAACAGTTCTAGCGCGAACCATAATGTTGTAGCTACCTGACGCGGGGATTTCCCACTCGTAGGACGTCGCCTGGATAAAATCAATATAGGTGCCCGTATCCCAATCATGGCCATAGCGCAGTTCATAACCTGCAATGTCA